>NZ_JCAQHY010000012.1:0-534 GCF_059621045.1 Vagococcus sp. WN80Y | reverse complement strand
ACCCATGAGTATCAACTTGTGACAGGATCAAGTTTAACTGATAAACCAGCGGAGATTACGGCCAACCTCTTTACTTCTATGAGACTGAACGCGGGGAAAGATAGGATTAATTTATCTGACCGTCTACCAGAGTATTATCAGTATGTAGGTGCGATTGCAACTACGACCTCAACGAATTTAGGAACGGCTCATTCATCTACGACAGGCACGATGACTAAAGCAATGCCAATCGTTCTTGATTATAGCCAAGCATCGGAGTATTGGGTGACGGTCTTTATCCAACCCAAATTAGGCACGAACTCGGCAGGTAAACCAGAAACCTCCCCACGGCCTTATAGCTGGGATTACAAGACCAATGAACTAGGAAAGATTGTCCCGTAAGGGAACACGAACAGAATAAGAGCACATGAGAGACTCATGGCTCTTATTTTGATGATAAAGAAATGAGGAAAGATAGGATGACACACCGAACTAAACGAGTCAAAATAGGACTACTGACCGCCATGAGTCTTTTGATACTGGCAGGCTGTAACT
>NZ_JCAQHY010000048.1:0-1200 GCF_059621045.1 Vagococcus sp. WN80Y | reverse complement strand
TCACGACATTCGCTGTTTGGAGGCCAGCCAGATTAAAGCTCTTACTCGGTGCGGTTAGAATCACTGAATTGGCTTGAGCCTCTGCCGACAAGGTACTGAAGACGGTATGCTGAAAGCCTGGTGAAATCAGGTCGAAATGGATTTCATCGGAAACGACCACCACCTGATGCTGACGACAAATTCGGTCGACTTCTTCTAGTTCCGCTTGGCGCCAAACACGGCCTACTGGATTATGCGGGCTACAAAAAATCAATAAGCGGGTCTGAGGCAAGCTGGCTTTGGCTTCTAGGTCCACAAAATCAATGGTGTAGTGACCGTTTTGATTGACCAAAGAACTGGCGATCACCTCACGACCAGACTTTTCAATGGCCGCTCTAAAAGGATAATAAACAGGGGATAAAATCAGGACCCCCTCGCCCACTTCCGTATAAGCTTTCACTGAATGGTAAAGAGCCGTCACGATGCCCGGTGAGACAACTAACCAGTCTTTTTCAACCTGCCATTGATGACGGCGCGCCATCCAGTTAATCACGGCTTCATAATAGGCCTCGGTTGGTTGAGTGTAGCCTAAAACCATGGACTCAAGGTAAGTCTTCAAGCCCTCAATCAGCTCTGGTGGATGTCGTAAATCAGTATCGGCTACGGATAAGGGCACAATATCTGTGGGTAAATCAGGGTAACTGTCGCGCATTTGGCGCCATTTAGCTGAGCCGTCGGCCAAACGATCGCGACTGGTAGTAAAATCATAAGTCATGTAGTTCCTCCTTTTTTCTTTGAGACAAATTAGTTAAAGGCAATGCCAGCGAAGATTCCTGCTAATATGGCTGACACAAGGGAGACGGAAACGACGCCTGCGATGATCATCTTGGGCATCATATAGGCGGTTAAATAATCCGCTTCGGCTTGGTCACTGGTCGCGCCTTTGATGGCTTCGGTGGTTAAGGCAAAATTAAAAGGAAAACCAAGGAAACAGTTCAGGCCAATCGCAAAGGTCATATAAGGCGAGTAACCAAAAAGCTTGCCGAAAAAGTAGGTGGCAAGGAAAATTGCCACTAAAGCAATCACCATCAAAATGACAATTTTAACGATTAAGGCCACTACGACTGACCACGTAGCCAAAGCAAAGGAACTCATAAAGCTGGCAAACAACGCAAGATTAAGAATGCCCGTCGAAGCTGATTTATCCATGGGCTTGGGTTC
>NZ_JCAQHY010000047.1:0-1198 GCF_059621045.1 Vagococcus sp. WN80Y | reverse complement strand
AAGATATCGAGATAGCTCGTGTTAGGTCAACTAAGATAATCTAACACAAGTCTCCTATTGTCTTTATCGCTAATCAAGTTAATATAACACTATCATCAATTAGTAACTTACAGAAAAGTGTTTCAGTTGACAGCTGATAAATAGTTGACTCGTTGGTCGATTCATTGATACATCAATATTTCTCGTCCAACCAACTAATCGCCTATGTCAACTGAGGCCAGACATGAGCCATATTTTCCACTTTAATTAAACAACAGCATTTAATTATTGAGAAGAAACTAGTACCTCTTATCATTTAATAACACGCTATTCAACTAGCGACTTACTAAAAAGTCGTTCAGGCGACAGCTTACAAACATGGGGGAAGTTGATACATACACTGTTACATCAACTGTTTTTCCTATAATCCATCAATCACTTATGTCGACTGAATCCAGACATGAGCTAAATTATCCGCTTTAATTAAATAACACCTTCTAAAAATAAAGAAAAATCTAGTATTCTTTATCATTTAATAACATACTATTCAACTAGTGACTTACTAAAAAGTCATTCAGACGACAGCTTACAAACATGGGGACATTTGATACATACACTATTACATCAACTGTTCCCCCTATAACCCGTGACTCACTTATGTCGACTGAATCCAGACATGAGCTGTATTTTCGCTATCGATTAAACAACATCCGTTAACTGTTAAATCCCCCACTACCATCACTCATCCTAGACCGTCATTCATGATTAATTAACCCCTTTCCACCTCGAGCGACTTCCCCTGATCGCTCACGTTTCGGCCTCCTTTACTCCGTTAAAAAATTAAGCGCAAACTTCACCGTGGCTCCTAAGCTGTACGCTAAGGCATCCTCATCTAAATCAAAGTAATCATTATGATGCTCGGCCCCACTGCCAACCTCTGGGTTGCCAATCCCTACAAAGGCAAAGACACTTGGGGCGACTTTGGCATAGTGCGAAAAAGACTCTGAGGCATACCACTGAATGCCTTCTACCAGCTTGTCTGGATACAAGTCGGTGACCCCATGTCGTGCAATTTCTGCCAGTAAGGGATCATTTAAGACCGGAATCGTGGCAAAGCGCATACCGTCCAAGTAACGAATGGTGCACTTATGAGCGGCCGCTGTGTGTTCTGCGACTTCCTTCAAGACGGCCATTGCTTTATGCCCTTCTGCCACATCAA
>NZ_JCAQHY010000046.1:0-1155 GCF_059621045.1 Vagococcus sp. WN80Y | reverse complement strand
CATAAGCTGATTGCGAAATTTGAAATGGACAGTCATTATACGGAAAAGGATTTTGTCAAAAAAAGCGTGACAGAGAATGTCTGGGAGTTTCGTGCGATTAAAAAAGAGCCAACTACCCCCAAGAAACCCTCCCCCTCTAAACCAACCTTTCCAAGATTGCCACAAACGGGAGAAGAATGGCGGCAAATGCTAATTGCTCTTTGTATTGGGATGTTATTGGTCTTAATGGTCTTACTCATTATTAAAAAGAAACGGGAACAACGCAGATAAACGAGAAACGTCATAAGGCATTTCTTATAACGATTATGCTAGAGAGAGGAGTATCATTACATGAAACAATCACACCGTCGTGGGACTCGTAAAAAGAGTCGGCGAACGAGAGGATCAGCTAAACGAGTCAATTTAATATGGGGCGTTTTTGCCTTACTCTTTTCTAGTCTAATGGTTCTAGGAAGTACCTATGCGTGGTTTACCTCAGCGGATTCGGCGACCAATAAATTCGAGGGAAGTCGCTTTGAAGCCGAGCTTACCGAAGTGTTTCAACCTAATTTAACCTGGCAACCAGGGACGGATACCACCAAACAAATCCGTGTTCAAAATACAGGAAGAGTGCCGGCTTTAGTCCGTCTTTCGCTCTATGAGTATTTGTTGTCATTCAAAGTAGATGTCACGGATAAAAAGGGGAATGGAAATCTGATCAACTCTCCAAAGGAAGTGAAACCAACTGTGAAAGCAAACGATCAGAAGACCTGGCAGCCGGCGGCTGACAAAGGAGGCACTTATGAAGTAAAAGGGTCTTATTATGTGGCTAATCAAGCGTTTATCGCAGACCAAACCAACGGCAAAGACCGCTATAAACTCAACAATGCTAGCCGATTAACTCAGCCCTTTCAATACGTCACCTTGAATTTCGCTTCTGGGATGAACCCAACCCCACCACCAGCAGGAACCAAGAACTACTGGTTATATGCCGATGGTTATTTCTATTACTCAGAACTCCTCCAACCAGGAAAAATCAGCGAGCCTCTGTTAGAGAGTGTGACGCTGTCCCTATCTGCACCTAATGCCTATAAAGGCGCCTTGTATCAGTTGAATCCGTATTTAGAGGCTCATGATACCACGAGTGCCATCAGTAGTCAGTGGGGGATTGGGACA
>NZ_JCAQHY010000045.1:0-1117 GCF_059621045.1 Vagococcus sp. WN80Y | reverse complement strand
GTCCAATAGGCTCGTCTAATGTGTGGGTCTCTTGAAAAACAACTAAACTGACGTTTCTCAGCCCTTCGCTCTTTTCTAAATTTAGTAACGGTGATACGCGATTCTTTCTGCACAGCACTTGCCTTCACCCAATTCATCAACTGCCACCAATCCGCCAACGCCATCAGCGGATAGGCAAGGACCTCCAACTGGATGTCTCTCAGTCTTAATTCCTGAATCACTTCAAGCCAGACGTAAGAATGAGAGCTTAACTGATCGAGGTCACTCACCACTAAGCTATCTCCCGGCCTCAGTCGACTGAAGACCCGTTCTAATTGTGGACGTCTCCGCCAGTCCTGTTTTCTAGCAGAATACCGCTCGAGGTAGATGACCTCACAATTCGCTTCTTTGAGCGGTCGCTCTTCCTCTGAGCCCGTCGCCCCTTTTTGGTTAAGTTGACTGTAACCAATCCTCATCTGACTGATTCCCTCCTCTCATTTATCTGGTTGTCATTTAGTCTTGTTTAATTAAATAGTTCTTAGAGACAATGACATTCCCTGTTTGATCCAGAAAGTCCAGTCGCACATCTTCTTCACTAACCGTTTTATAAGATACCGACATCTGAACAGGGGTATTTTCGGTTTGCTCATTACTTAAAGCAGTCGCTAATTGGTCCCCGTGTTCGCCTAAATCAGGCGCGTCCCCAGTGACAAGCTCTTTCATCGCCTTATCACTGCTGGCTTGATTAGCTAAAAAGTACTGATCAACCACTGATTTCCCAGTTTTATAGGCATTGGTTTTATTCGTAAAGGTAAAATTAACCGTCAAATACCGATTGTCCTTATCTCCGGTTACTGCCATGCCTGCCACAGCTACCTCAAAATCTGGGCTGGACAACACTTCATTATTCATGGTCATACTGCCATCAGTAGAACTATAGTTATTTTCTGAAACGGTTGAGGTGGCTTTTTGACTCGTTTTAGCCTCATCACTTTTTTTCTCCTCTGTTTTTTTACTTGAGTTACAGCCTGCCAGTATCAAAAGACTCATGGCGGTCAGTAGTCCTATTTTGACTCGTTTAGTTCGGTGTGTCATCCTATCTTTCCTCATTTCTTTATCATCAAAATAAGAGCCATGA
>NZ_JCAQHY010000044.1:0-979 GCF_059621045.1 Vagococcus sp. WN80Y | reverse complement strand
GTGACACCTTTGTGATTTTTAAATTGGACCGACTTGCTAGAGGAACGAATCAATTATTACAGCTACTTGAAAGCTTTGAAGAACGGCAAATTAATTTTGTCAGCATTCAAAACAACATCAATACCTCTACTCCGATGGGTCGCTTTTTCTTTACTGTCATGAGTGCCTTTGCCGAGATGGAGGCGGAGTTAATTCGGGAACGCGTAACCGCCGGCTTAGAGGCGGCTAGAGAAAAAGGAACAACACTAGGGCGACCTAGTCGTACCAAAGAAGTAGATCAAGCCATTAGATTGTATCAAGAAACAGACTTATCTGTTGGAGAAATCGCTAAGCACTGTCAGATCTCAGCGCCTACTATCTATCATAATTTAAGAAAAAGAGGGATTCCTTGTCGGAGTGTCTCATCCTAATAGCTTATTTGTAGAGTAATAGTCGATTCTGTCAGTCCTCTTCAAGAACAGCCTTTTATTTTATTAGATATCAGCTCGAAAAATTCATCATGAAGATTTAGTTCTTTTGAAGATGCCTAAGTCATGCCTGATGGTTTTCAGCTGTATAGCCAATTTCTGTACTATGCTGTAACAAGACTGATTTTGTCATCCTCTCTTTTCTTTTGATTGACTACGACTTCCCAACAGGGTTCAGATCTACGTCCTAGTCTAATTGATGGCAGTGAAAAGAAACACTTGCCTAACTCATGCCTTTTTAACTAGTCGCTTCTTAGTAAAAATCTTCCTAACACCTGATATAACACGCTTTTCTGATGGTTACTAGCAAAAAAAGGCAACAATCTTACCCCAAAAGCACGAGTTAGACACTTTTACATTGACTAAAAATTATGTCAGAATGAACTCAACGCGTCATCTTGATATCTTCTCCTAATCATAAGGAGGAGCAAAAATGAACACATCAGTTGTTTTTTTTGAATCAGGCACATTAGATTTATCTTGCCACACCGTAAGCGAGGAGCACCTCCTCA
>NZ_JCAQHY010000043.1:0-933 GCF_059621045.1 Vagococcus sp. WN80Y | reverse complement strand
TGTCAGCCATATTAGCAGGAATCTTCGCTGGCATTGCTTTTAAGTGATAATTATTATCTCTGTCATGCAAAATTAGGTGACAGGGATCGTACAAGTATCAAAGAAAGGAAGAAAAATGATATGACCTATGATTTTACTACCAGTCGCGATCGTTTGGCCGACGGCTCAGCTAAATGGCGTCAAATGCGCGACAGTTACCCTGATTTACCAACAGATATCGTGCCCTTATCCGTAGCCGATACTGATTTACTTCATCCACCAGAGCTGATTGAGGGCTTGAAGACTTACCTTGAGTCCATGGTTTTAGGCTATACCCAACCGACTGACAGCTATTATGAGGCCGTGATTAACTGGATGGCGCGCCGTCATCAGTGGCAGATTGAAAAAGACTGGCTGGTTGTCTCACCGGGCATCGTGACGGCTCTTTACCATTCAGTGAAAGCCTATACGGAGGTAGGCGAGGGGGTCTTGATTTTATCCCCTGTTTATTATCCTTTTAGAGCGGCCATTGAAAAGTCAGATCGTAAGGTGATCGCCAGTTCTTTAGTCAATCAAAACGGTCACTATACCATTGATTTTGTGGACCTAGAAGCTAAAGCCAGCTTGCCTCAGACGCGCTTATTGATTTTTTGTAGCCCGCATAATCCGGTGGGCCGTGTCTGGCGCCAAGCGGAATTAGAAGAAGTCGACCGAATTTGTCGTCAGCATCAGGTAGTGGTTGTTTCCGATGAAATCCATTTCGACCTGATTTCACCGGGCTTTCAGCATACCGTCTTCAGTACCTTGTCGGCAGAGGCGCAAGCCAATTCAGTGATTCTAACCGCACCGAGTAAGAGCTTTAATCTGGCTGGCCTCCAAACAGCGAATGTCGTGATCGCTAACCCTGAATTGCGGGAGCGATATACCGCCGTTCAAGGAGCCGACGGCTTTCAC
>NZ_JCAQHY010000042.1:0-920 GCF_059621045.1 Vagococcus sp. WN80Y | reverse complement strand
ATGAAGCGAGCCGAACTAAGCGAAGAACAAAGGCAGCCGATTTCTTTGGTGGTGGACGAATTTCATGCCTACATTAAAAAATCGGCTGGTAAATTTGAACAAATTTTGGCGCTTACGAGGGGGCTTGGCATGGCTTGTACTCTAGCTTGCCAAAACCTCGGGCAAATGCCAAAAGAGCTAAAGGAGGCGGTATTTACAAATGCCAGAAGTAAAATAATTTTTGGCACACCAAATAAAAGAGACGCTGTGCAGTTTGCAGACCTTACAGCGTCTCAGTTGAGTGAAGTAGACTTTCAAAGCCTACCTCAATATCAAATATACACCTGTTTGAATGAAAAGAAAATTGCTAATGCTTGGTTAAGTGGAAAAACTTTCCCACCAAAACCAAGCTTACGATTACCTGCCGAAGTTTTTGCCAAAAGTGCAGAAACTTATGGGCGAGATATTGATGAAATTGAAAAAGAATATATTGAACTCATGAGTTCAAATGATAAACAAGAGATTGATAAATTACCAGATGAGATTGATTTTTCAGTTGGAAGATTAACGAAAAAAGCTAAAAAATCAGACGAATAAACTTGTCTGAGCTACTGTCTGACCGTGTCAACGAAGCATGGCTTCTTTGAGGCGGTAAATCAACAAAAAATTAAAATAAGGGAGATGACTTTTATATATAAATTTTCCTAATTTAATGTATAAATAAAACTCTCCCGAGGGGGACTTACCATGAACGACAAACAAGAACAAAAACGTATATCTAAACCCGAACTCCGTCGCCTGTCGGCACTACTGGACTCACGCGAATTTGAAATTTTGCAGACGATTAACAATGTAAAATTTATTACAGCCAATCAATTGCAACGCATCTTTTTTACGAAAAACGAGAACCAAGCTACTAATTTGCGAGCTTGCAACAGACT
>NZ_JCAQHY010000011.1:0-532 GCF_059621045.1 Vagococcus sp. WN80Y | reverse complement strand
GACTTGGCACGTGTATCAAGAGCAGTATCCAGATGGCTGGTATGATTTTAAGTATTCTCCCCGTTTACGTCGCTTCATAGAAGGGGAGACCGAAGAAGCGTTGTTGTCACAGGTAAGGCATCAACGATTTCCTAAACGAGTGGTAATACCTGAGGTTGTTTATGATGAGATCAAAGAATTTGTCACGATTCATCGTGAGCTACAAGAGGGATTGGCTCATCCGATTGAGGGTGGGGAGTCAAGTAACTGGCAAGAAGACAGTCAATTAGATAAGTAAAAAAAACGGAAAGGACTGTGAGCAATGACGGTATATGGGTATGTAAGAAAAGGATTTCCTTACAATGAAATCGAACAAGTGAGGCACCTCATGACGTATAATTGTGAGGAATTATTTGTTGAAACGGATTCCTTGTTTGAGGAATCCGAATTAACTAAACTATTAGAGCTGTTACAACCAAACGATCAGGTCGTCGTGATGACCCTGAAAGTATTTGGGAAAGGGCTGCGTGGCTTGAAGTCCCTTATGACCTTA
>NZ_JCAQHY010000041.1:0-896 GCF_059621045.1 Vagococcus sp. WN80Y | reverse complement strand
TTCACATAATACTCACCGGTTGGTAAATTCGGCAGATTGATTTCACCAGAGGCAGAGGTTTTCTGATTTTTATATAAAATCGTGGTCCCCTTACTGTCACTGGCAATGTCGAAGAGAGCACCTGCCAATTTCCTTGTTTTATTCTCACTGTCTACTTTGATAAGTTGAAGTCCACCTTTTTTACGTTCGTTAAAAAACGTCACTGTTTCGTCTTTTCCTTTAGTCAGCGTCACTGATTGGGTGGCGGGACTTGGCAAGTTGTAATTCGTTGGAGCCACTGTTTCTATTACTGTATAAGTTCCTGCTGATAAGTAGCCGGTTTTGATCGTTCCTCCTGCTGTGGTAGTTCCCCCAGCGACGACTGCTCCTGCGCTATTTTTCACCTCGTAGGTCGCTCCTGCTAGAAGTGCTTTAGTGTCTTTATCCCGCTTTTCTACCACTATTTTTGCTTGTCGATCATTGGCAAATGCTACTTTTCCAATCTCTCCTGTTTTCACAGAGACAGGTTTCGTGGCTGCGGTGCCTTTCAGAACATCATGACCAACGGGGGCGCCTAACTCTGTGACCGTATACTCGCCTGTTGGCAGACTTGGACTCAAATACACCCCTAATGAATTCGTAATGGCAATAGTACTTGGGACAACCGTCACTCCGGCACTATTCTTGATTTCGTAAGTGGCTCCTTGAAGGAGTTTGCCTGTGTCATCGGTTTTGGTGATCTGAATACTTCCCTTTTGACGCTCATTAAAAAAGGTGACTGTTTCATCTTTTCCTTTAGTGAGAGTTACCGATTGAGTCGCTGGACTTGCCAGTTTATAATTCATTGGAGCCACTGTTTCTATTACCGTATAGGTTCCTGCTGACAAGTAGCCTGTCTTAATCGTTCCTCCTGCTGT
>NZ_JCAQHY010000040.1:0-892 GCF_059621045.1 Vagococcus sp. WN80Y | reverse complement strand
ATATGTATAAGTCTTCTGTTTCAAGATAAATCCAGTTATCACTAACGAATGGCTTCTCTTTTTGTTTCTTCTTTTTATCTCGATAGTAGGACCCATAAGTAATAAGAGGGATTCTATTTAAATCATCGATAATATGTTGATAATTTGATTCACTACCGTATCCTGAATCTGCAACAATATACTCTGGCAACTCCCGATGCAATTTTTGATAGGTTGCTAGAAAATCAGGAAGTGTGCGCGTGTCAGTTGGATTGGGATACAGTTTATAAGCTAAAGTAAATTGTTTTTCTGTAGCAATTTGTAAATTATAACCAGGTTTTAGCTGGCCGTTTTTCATATAGTCATCCTTCATTCGCATAAACGTCGCATCTGTATCTGTTTTCGAAAAACTATTACGGGCACCCAAGGTTGCCAGATGTTCATTGTATTTTTTTCGCCGTGGTAAAAAATCGTCTGTTATTTTTCTTAAGTATTTTTTATCTGCGCGGCGTTTTCTTTTTAGTTTTGACGTGGCAAATTTGTCAGTTGATTGTTCAATTCTCTCTGTTGCTTCAGTAATTTCATTAGCTAAATAATCACGTGCTTCTACTAATTGTTCAGTGCTCAACCCAATTTCATCGCTTTCCTCTTTCAAGCAGGGAAGAATTTCTTCTCGATACAACTCTTCATAAAACTGTTGAGATTTCTCTTTTAATGATTGATTATATTTTTCTGTTGATTTTTTCCAAACAAAAGAAAATTTATTGGCATCCGCTTCAAGTTTAGTACCTTCGATATAAATAGCTTCGTTATCGATAAGCTGTGAATGGACTAGTTGTGACCGAAATTGAATAAAACATTCTTCAAGAAGAGCGGCCGTAGTTGGCACAACACGAAAACGATTGATTGTACG
>NZ_JCAQHY010000039.1:0-880 GCF_059621045.1 Vagococcus sp. WN80Y | reverse complement strand
TAGAGCCTGCCAGCTACTTGAACTTCCCCGTTCAAGTTATTATGAAAGATTAACCCGAACTGACTCGAATCGAACAAAGGAAAATAAAAAGTTAAGCGACAGAATCTTGAGGATTTATTTAGATTCTGGCCGTCGATATGGCGCGCCCAAAATTCATCAGGCACTGGCAAAACAACAGATCAACATTAGCTTGAAACGCGTTCAAAAGCTAATGCGCCAATTAGCTATTCAGTCGATTATCATCAAAAAATGGCGTCCGGGTCACTCAACTTCTGAACGCATTCAAGAACGCGACAATCTTCTTAAGCGTGATTTTTCAACAACAGGTGTAAATCAAAAATGGGTAACGGATATCACTTACATTCATACCGTTAAAGATGGGTGGTGTTATTTATCTTCTATTCAAGATATCCATTCTAAAAAGATTATCGCTTGGTCATTTGGGAAACGGATGACAACGGATTTGGTTTTAGATACCTTAGACAAAGCGGTTCAAACGCAACAAGTGACAAAAGATTTGATTCTTCATTCAGATTTAGGCAGCCAATACACGAGTGAGTCTTACGAGACTCGATTGAACGAGTTAAAAATCCGTCATTCATTTAGCGGAAAAGGCTGTCCTTACGACAATGCGGGGATAGAATCATTTCATGCCACGCTAAAAAAAGAAGAGGTCTATCAAACGTCTTATCAAACCGTTGAAGAGGCATCGAGAAGATTATTTCAATATATAGAAGGGTTTTATAATCGCAAACGACTTCATGGAAGTATTAACTATTTAACGCCCCAAGAAATGGAGGACCGTGCTAAACAAGTAGCTTAGATCTTTCACCCCTACCATTTTTTTGCGAAAAAGTCATGAGTATCATTCGTCATCGCT
>NZ_JCAQHY010000038.1:0-877 GCF_059621045.1 Vagococcus sp. WN80Y | reverse complement strand
TATGTGATTTTTTTTAAGCGACTAATTTCAGTTTGAGAGATAATCTTTCTACCGCAAATCTTACAGAATTATAAGCTAACTGGATAATACTCAAGTGGGTGTTTGCTGCTTTGCCGCCGTTATACCTAACAGACATTAATTGATAATATAATTTTAAATACCTGTGACATCATAGCCTTTATCCATCATAATAAAATTAGGTCGGCTACCTATTTTAGTAAGTTTTCTTAGTAATGGAACAGCCACAGATAAATCAGACACATGGGCAGACGAAAGAAGACTGCTCACTATATACTGACTGCTAGTGGAAACAGCTAGATGGGCTTTGTCATGAGCCATAACGTGAGTTGCATCTAGTGCTATCTGCTCAGAAAATAACCCATTAACCTCATCAATTTGTGTAAGTAATAGGTGATTCAAATTATCCATTATATGTGGATGTGTCGTGAGTTTATGTGCAAAGCATGAGAAGGTCGCTTCCGAAGGAATACGCTCTGAATAGAGAAACCCTAAACTCAGTTTAAATACTAGATCTTCCTTCAAACGTTTAATCAACGCCTTAATCGTTGGAATTCCTTCAATATAACGAACGACAAAGGCTTTAAATGTCGCTTCATAATTAACGGTCACAGGTCTTCCAACACGATGGTCTTTATCAAACAACGCTACTACTTTTTCAATTGGTAATGGGGAGAATAGTTCACCATATCGCTCAATGGGTTCTAATTCTAATAAAATTTCAATATCAAAAAATGTCGGTTGGTGTATAATAGTCATAGAGAACACTCCTTTTTGATTCTGTTGGCTTGCACTTACATTATATCAAAAATGGGGAGGTTCTCTTTTTTTAGTTGATTTAATCCCTTATGCCGTAAGG
>NZ_JCAQHY010000037.1:0-858 GCF_059621045.1 Vagococcus sp. WN80Y | reverse complement strand
ATGGCCATTTCCGCATAACGTCGTGGTCTAAATCCATAGCTATCCTCATGAAATTGTTTGTCAAATAGCGGCGTTAACACTTGGGCAATCGCTTGTTGTATCACACGATCTACGACAGTAGGAACCCCTAATAGTCGACCCCCTCCATTGGGTTTGGGTATCTCAATCCGTAAAACAGGTTGCGGGTGGTACCTTCTTTGCTTTATCTCATGGATGATTGACTCTTTGTTTTCTGCCAAGTATGCCCCTAGCTCTTTAACTGTCATTCCATCGACCCCAGCGGCTCCTTTATTCCTTAGCACTTATTTATAGGCTTGATTAAGAGTCTCTTTATCCAGAATTATCGCCAGTAGAGTTCTTTCGTACATGTTTGTTAGTTCCTTTCTTTCTCGTGGAAGTCGATAAACTTTTCCGCATTTGCCAGTTACTTCTTGCTTCCCAATCGAGAGTTTCGTAACGATAAAATTGTTCAGCCCTTCGCTCATTCTATCTTTCAATAGACCTCTACACTACTATGGCTGACTTCTCACTAACCAGTCTTGTATCACTACAAGGGGTTGGTACAGTCCAGTGAGATCTCCCCAGTTAAGATGCAAACTCTTCCTCCCCATCTATCCGCCACATTTACACCGTTTGATCGTTCCAGTAACTATTGGGCTTTAACTTCTTTTGCAGTCTTATCCTCAAACTTCGCCTTTTATGTGATTTCTATTCGTCGGACCAGAGATTTGTCTAAGACTTCCTTCAGATTCCACCTCGCGGTGGACACCCTTGTCTTCAACTAGACGTTTTCCGTTACTAGGACACGTTAGGGACTTTAACCCGTTAGAGTTTGCCCATGCTGGGCAAACAAAAAAA
>NZ_JCAQHY010000036.1:0-846 GCF_059621045.1 Vagococcus sp. WN80Y | reverse complement strand
GCCAGTGACAGTAAGGGGACCACGATTTTATATAAAAATCAGAAAACCTCTGCCTCTGGTGAAATCAATCTGCCGAATTTACCAACCGGTGAGTATTATGTGAAAGAAACGCAGGCTCCCGAGGGGTATCATATCCTAACGAGTACCTGGGAAAAAGTCACTGTAGTGGAGGGGAAAACCACTGTTTATACAGTTGAGAATAAGCCAATCAAGTTACAGGTTCGTCAGGTTGTTTTATCCCCTCATGGGGAGTTAGTTGTCCCGACCTCGGGTTATTTTGAGCTGAATCAAGTCACCAGTGGGGCAGTCCTAACCCATGAGTATCAACTTGTGACAGGATCAAGTTTAACTGATAAACCAGCGGAGATTACGGCCAACCTCTTTACTTCTATGAGACTGAACGCGGGGAAAGATAGGATTAATTTATCGGATCACGTACCAGAATACTATCAGTATGTGGGAGCGATTGCGACTACGAGCTCAACGAATTTAGGAACGGCTCATTCATCTACGACAGGCACGATGACTAAAGCAACGCCAGTCGTTCTTGATTATAGCCAAGCATCAGAGTATTGGGTGACGGTCTTTATTAAACCGAAATTAGGCACGAACTCGGCAGGTAAACCAGAAACCTCCCCACGGCCTTACAGCTGGGATTACAAGACCAATGAACTAGGGAAGATTGTCCCATAAAGGGATACGAACAAAATAAGAGCACATGAGAGAGTCATGGCTCTTATTTTGATGATAAAGAAATGAGGAAAGATAGGATGACACACCGAACTAAACGAGTCAAAATAGGACTACTGACCGCCATGAGTCTTTTGATACTGGCAGGCTGTAACT
>NZ_JCAQHY010000035.1:0-827 GCF_059621045.1 Vagococcus sp. WN80Y | reverse complement strand
GATTTGCGGTAGAAAGATTATCTCTCAAACTGAAATTAGTCGCTTAAAAAAAATCACATAACTAAAATCGGGAAAGTTTATTCTCAAATAAAATATGAATTATGAAATTGATTCATCTATATTAAATTTTGAAATAACAACTGAATACTAACGAGATCAGGTCACCTTTCACTAGCTGATTACTGAACAAAGATAACTAAAATGAGAGGCACTTTTTAGCTTATGGCAAAAATTATATTAATATTTTCTTTTTTTATATAGGCATTTTGCGCCTAATCAAAGCCAACTTTCGGATAATAATCCATTGCAGATTCTGAGGCTAGTAAAATTAGTGATACTTCATCCCCTATTTCTCTTTCTACATGTTCAATCAGTGTGGCGCCAACTTTTCTATTCTGATAATTTTTATGAACAGCCAAATCTGATAAATAGCAACAATAACTAAAGTCTGTTATACAACGTGCAATACCAACTAATTTGTCATCTTCCCATGCCGTATAAATAAAATCTGAATTTAAAATCATTTCTTTAATTCTAGATGGTTGATTAATTGGTCGAACAATTTCTGAAGATTCAAAGAGATTGATTACATCTACTTCATCTAAGGCACTTCTTCTTCCGTAAGTTATCATACTAGTCTCTCCTCATATAATATGAATCAATTTCATAATCAATATTTTATTTGAGAATAAGCTTACCCAATTTTATTTATGTGATTTTTTTTAAGCGACTAATTTCAGTTTGAGAGATAATCTTTCTACCGCAAATCTTACAGAATTATAAGCTAACTGGATAATACTCAAGTGGGTGTTTGCTGCTTTGCCGCC
>NZ_JCAQHY010000034.1:0-827 GCF_059621045.1 Vagococcus sp. WN80Y | reverse complement strand
GCCCTAATCATGCAAGGCGCCGCCACCGAAGCTGGCAAGCCCGAACTAGGCATGCTAGCCATGATGATTTTTGTGATGCACGGCTTTTTCGGCTTCCCACTAACGGCGACGATTCTTGGCAAAGAAAGTCACCGCTTATTGGGAGAGTACCGAGAGACCACTGCCTCATCTGTTTCTAAAACCGTTTCTGACACAGAGACAACGTCAGAAGAAGGCCCAACAGACGCCCCTCGGCGTCCGCTATACGAGCTTGTTCCAGAGCGATTCCGCTCTCCGACTTATTATTTGGCTCTATTAGTTTGTTTAGGCTATCTCTGCCAAGTGCTAACTCAAGTAACGGGCCTTAATAATGCGATTGTCCAGATTATCGTGGGAATTATCTTAGGGTATTTCGGTTTAATCGAACCCAAGCCCATGGATAAATCAGCCTCGACAGGCATTCTTAATTTGGCCCTATTTGCCAGCTTTATGAGTTCCTTTGCCTTGGCTACGTGGTCAGTCGTGGTGGCCTTAATCGTTAAAATTGTCATTTTGATGGTGATTGCTTTAGTGGCAATTTTCCTTGCCACCTACTTTTTCGGCAAGCTTTTTGGTTACTCGCCTTACATGACCTTTGCGATTGGTCTGAACTGTTTCCTTGGCTTTCCCTTTAATTTTGCCTTAACGACCGAAGCCATCAAAGGCGCGACCAGTGACCAAGCCGAAGCGGATTATTTAACCGCCTATATGATGCCTAAAATGATCATCGCAGGCGTTGTCTCCGTCTCTCTTGTGTCAGCCATATTAGCAGGAATCTTCGCTGGCATTGCTTTTAAGTGATAATTATT
>NZ_JCAQHY010000033.1:0-778 GCF_059621045.1 Vagococcus sp. WN80Y | reverse complement strand
TTTGGACGATTTTTCCGAAAGATATCTTAGAGATATCCGGGATCAAAACCTTATCCGATATCATGATTTCGTTTATTCTAATTCACGTTGGCACCATGTTTAATGTCAAAGATATGCTTAGGGAGTGGAAGGTTGGTGTCACCACTCTGGCAGCTGTCGCTGGCATCGTTACCGCCATTTTATTAATTGGCACCCTGATATTTGATAAGGCCACCGCCTTTACTGCCGCAGGTCCGATGACTGGTGGGGGCATGGCAGCCCTAATCATGCAAGGCGCCGCCACCGAAGCTGGCAAGCCCGAACTAGGCATGCTAGCCATGATGATTTTTGTGATGCACGGCTTTTTCGGCTTTCCACTAACGGCGACGATTCTTGGGAAAGAAAGTCATCGCTTATTGGGAGAGTACCGAGAGACGACTGCCTCATCTGTTTCTAAAACCGTCTCTGATACAGAGACAACGTCAGAAGAAGGCCCAATAGACGCCCCTCGGCGTCCGCTATACGAGCTTGTTCCTGAGCGATTCCGCTCTCCGACTTATTATTTGGCTGTATTAGTTTGTTTAGGCTATCTCTGCCAAGTGCTGACTCAAGTAACGGGCCTTAATAACGCGATTGTCCAAATTATCGTGGGAATTGTTTTAGGGTATTTTGGTTTAATTGAACCCAAGCCCATGGATAAATCAGCTTCGACGGGCATTCTTAATCTTGCGTTGTTTGCCAGCTTTATGAGTTCCTTTGCCTTGGCTACGTGGTCAGTCGTAGTGGCCTTAATCGTTAA
>NZ_JCAQHY010000010.1:0-521 GCF_059621045.1 Vagococcus sp. WN80Y | reverse complement strand
GCCCTAATCATGCAAGGCGCCGCCACCGAAGCTGGCAAGCCCGAACTAGGCATGCTAGCCATGATGATTTTTGTGATGCACGGCTTTTTCGGCTTCCCACTAACGGCGACGATTCTTGGGAAAGAAAGTCACCGCTTATTGGGAGAATACCGAGAGACCACTGCCTCATCTGTTTCTAAAACCATTTCTGATACAGAAACAACGTCAGAAGAAGCCCAAACAGACGCCCCTCGGCGTCCGCTATACGACCTTGTTCCAGAGCGATTTCGTTCTCCGACTTATTATTTGGCTCTGTTAGTCTGTTTAGGCTATCTCTGCCAAGTACTGACTCAAGTCACGGGCCTTAATAACGCGATTGTCCAGATTATCGTGGGAATTATCTTAGGTTATTTCGGTTTAATCGAACCCAAGCCCATGGATAAATCAGCTTCGACGGGCATTCTTAATCTTGCGTTGTTTGCCAGCTTTATGAGTTCCTTTGCTTTGGCTACGTGGTCAGTCGTAGTGGCCTTAATCGTTAA
>NZ_JCAQHY010000032.1:0-764 GCF_059621045.1 Vagococcus sp. WN80Y | reverse complement strand
AAACAGCTCAATTGTTAGACAGCGTGAAATTGATGGAAGCAGCTGATAATAGCTATAGCTTGATCAAATTTGATTTAAAAGTTAACACAGAAGGCATCCAAAACGTGAAACAAGCCATTACAGACAACTGGAATGCGGGTGGTGCGTTATTAGATGCAGATTTAAAAACAGCATTAGAAGCTTTATGTGAGTCATAAAAAGAAAACAGATAATACTGGAGGAGAAAGAATGAAGCAACGACATTTAACTAGTACAATCATTAGCTGGAGCTTTATGTGTCTCCTGCTTATCATTCTAGGCTTTCCTACCTCAGCGCAAGCTGAGGGGGAGCTTCTCCCTCCGGGTATTGTCATCGGGGATGACAAGGGGATACATGTTCAGCCGGATGGGGCCTATTTAGTCGAGGTGAATGATGTGATGCCTGGCAAGAAGTGGCAGACAGAGGTAACCTTGCTCAATGTTGAAGAGGATGAGCCGTATGAGCTCTTTTTCCAAATCAAACCACCTACTGTCACAGGGCCTATTGACTTTTCAAAAGCCATTCAAATGGTCTTGATCTATCAAGAGAAGGAACTCTATAACGGACCTGTTTCAGGTGTTAGCCAGACCTTGAATTTACAAAAAGAGCCTGTATCACTGGGGACCTATCAATCAGGTGACAGTCATAAGCTGATTGCGAAATTTGAAATGGACAGTCATTATACGGAAAAGGATTTTGTCAAAAAAAGCGTGACAGAGAATGTCTGGGAGTTTCGTGCGATTAA
>NZ_JCAQHY010000031.1:0-764 GCF_059621045.1 Vagococcus sp. WN80Y | reverse complement strand
AAACAGCTCAATTGTTAGACAGCGTGAAATTGATGGAAGCAGCTGATAATAGCTATAGCTTGATCAAATTTGATTTAAAAGTTAACACAGAAGGCATCCAAAACGTGAAACAAGCCATTGCAGACAACTGGAATGCGGGTGGTGCGTTATTAGATGCAGATTTAAAAACAGCATTAGAAGCTTTGTGTGAGTCATAAAAAGAAAACAGATAATACTGGGGGAGAAAGAATGAAGCAAAGGTATGTAACGATTATGAGTATTAGCTGGAGTTTTATTTGTCTCCTACTTGTTATTGTAGGCTGTCCTACCTCAGCGCAAGCTGAGGGGGAGCTTCTCCCTCCCGGTATTGTGATCGGGGATGACAAGGGGATACATGTTCAACCAGATGGGGCTTATTTGGTTGAGGTGAAGGATGTCATGCCCGGCAAGAAGTGGCAGACAGAGGTCACTTTACTTAATGTGGAAGAGGATGAGCCGTATGAGCTCTTTTTCCAAATCAAACCACCTACTGTCACAGGACCAATCGATTTTTCAAAAGCGATCCAGATGGTCTTGATCTATAAGGACAAGGAACTCTATAACGGACCTGTTTCAGGTGTCAGCGAGGCTCTTGACTTACAAAAAGAACCGATCTCACTGGGGACTTATCAATCAGGTGACAGTCATAAGCTGATTGCGAAATTTGAAATGGACAGTCATTATACGGAAAAGGATTTTGTCAAAAAAAGCGTGACAGAGAATGTCTGGGAGTTTCGTGCGATTAA
>NZ_JCAQHY010000030.1:0-754 GCF_059621045.1 Vagococcus sp. WN80Y | reverse complement strand
GATCGAGTTCGGCTATTTTTTTGGTTAAATCGTCAGTATTAATCATGGGGTAGCTCCTTTACTTTTTTGGCTAGGCGTTCAAGAGCGGCAGTTAAGACAGCGGTGGTACAAGCCAAGCTGATCCGTTGGAACTGTTGGCCTTCTTCACCGAATAAATTGCCGGGATCGAGAACTAAGTGACAGTCGTGAACAAGGAAATCATTTAGTGCCTCATCGGTCATGCCTAAGGCTTGACAATCAAACCACTGGAGATAAGTCCCTTCTAGTGGAGAAATCGTTAACTCTGGCAAGTGCTCGGTCATAAAAGCGTCAAAGACTTGCCGATTGGTTTCGACTAGCTCTAAGAAGTCAGTGAGCCACGTCTCGCACTGGTTATAGGCTAATTCACAGGCTTTCGGACCGATAGCATTTAACAGGTGGAAGCCTTCACTTGCTTGAACAGCCGTATATCGCTCTCGCAGTTCAGGATTAGCGATCACGACATTCGCCGTTTGTAGACCCGCCAGATTAAAGCTCTTACTCGGTGCAGTTAGAATCACTGAATTGGCTTGAGCCTCTGCCGACAAGGTACTGAAAACGGTGTGCTGAAAGCCGGGAGAAATCAGATCAAAATGGATTTCATCGGAAACAACCACCACCTGATGCTTGCGACAAATCCGGTCAACTTCTTCTAGTTCTGCTTGGCGCCAGACACGGCCCACTGGATTATGTGGACTACAAAAAATCAGTAAACGATTTTTTGGCAAGCTGGCTT
>NZ_JCAQHY010000029.1:0-713 GCF_059621045.1 Vagococcus sp. WN80Y | reverse complement strand
GTCTTTTTTAAGTGACGAATAAAAGAGAGGCAGATGGGGACCCATCAAGCGGCTTATTTACGGCTGGATTCTATCCATTTTTAGCGACTATTGAAGCGATATTAGACATGACGTCTGATGTCGCTTTTTTTCGTGTGTTTGGTATTTTCCAGATTAGCCGCATTAGTGCTAGGTTTGTATGTTTGAGAAACGGAAGTGGGCTGACGAGCTCTCTAACTGAGGGTGACAAGCTATAGATTGTCACCCTCAGTTAGCCCTAATATAAGACGTAATCGAGGGAGTGGTGACATAAAGTCGAGTTGCTCCGAGCACTACGTTAACTTCGATGTCCCTTATCTCTAAGCAGTAAACTGCTTAGAATAACGGCAATCTCGAAGAAAACGACCAATCGGCTCTTTCGATTGCTCGTTTTTGGAGAAATTGTTGAAGGAGTAGACTTTTGGAACACGTTTATCACATGATAGTCGTGAAACAGCAAAGGACAGAGCTGTCACCTCTCTTTAAGCCTATGAATTCACCAAACTTAGGAGGAGGATGCACATGTTAACCCTCAATATGGGATCCGCCTTAGCGATCGTAGTACTGATCATGCTAATCGGCGATCTGATCTCAACTTTTTCAAAAGGCCGTGTGCCACAAATGTTAGTGGTAGCCGTTATTTTTTTAGTTGGATTTTGGACGATTTTTCCGAAAGATATCTTAGAGATATCCGG
>NZ_JCAQHY010000028.1:0-677 GCF_059621045.1 Vagococcus sp. WN80Y | reverse complement strand
TTACAAGCAGAGGGTCGGCGGTTCGATCCCGTCAACCTCCATATGACTCGTTAGCTCAGTTGGTAGAGCATCTGACTTTTAATCAGAGGGTCACTGGTTCGAGCCCAGTACGGGTCATTGTTGTAACATTTTGCGGGTGTGGCGGAATTGGCAGACGCACTAGATTTAGGATCTAGCGCTTAACGGCGTGGGGGTTCAAGTCCCTTCACCCGCATAGTCGAATTGAATAGCCGGCTTAGCTCAGTTGGTAGAGCATCTGATTTGTAATCAGAGGGTCGAGGGTTCAAATCCTTTAGCCGGCATAAATGCGGAAGTAGTTCAGTGGTAGAACATCACCTTGCCAAGGTGGGGGTCGCGGGTTCGAACCCCGTCTTCCGCTTTTGTTTTGAACAAAAGCAAAAAAGACCAGTTATAAGTAGCCGGGGTGGCGGAACTGGCAGACGCACAGGACTTAAAATCCTGCGGTAAGTAATTACCGTGCCGGTTCGATTCCGGCCCTCGGCATTGTTTTAGCACCCATAGCTCAATTGGATAGAGTACTTGACTACGAATCAAGCGGTTAGAGGTTCGACTCCTCTTGGGTGCATTGCAACATGTTTTACGGGAAGTAGCTCAGCTTGGTAGAGCACTTGGTTTGGGACCAAGGGGTCGCAGGTTCGAATCCTGTCTTCCCGATT
>NZ_JCAQHY010000027.1:0-673 GCF_059621045.1 Vagococcus sp. WN80Y | reverse complement strand
TGAGAGTTACCGATTGAGTCGCTGGACTTGCCAGTTTATAATTCATTGGAGCCACTGTTTCTATTACCGTATAGGTTCCTGCTGACAAGTAGCCTGTCTTAATCGTTCCTCCTGCTGTGCTCGTCCCTTGAGCAACGACCGCTCCTGCACTATTTTTCACCTCGTAGGTCGCTCCTGCTAGAAGTGCTTTAGTTTCTTTATCCCGCTTTTCTACCACTATTTTTGCTTGTCGATCATTGACAAATGCTACTTTTCCGATCTCTCCTGTTTTCACAGAGACAGGTTTCGTGGCTGCGGCGCCTTTCAGAACATCATGACCAACAGGTGCGCCTAGCTCTGTGACCGTATACTCGCCTGTTGGCAAACTTGGGCTCAGATAAATGCCTGAGGCATTTGTGATGGCAACGGTACTTGGGACAACCGTCACTCCCGCACTATTCTTGATTTCATAGGTCGCTCCTTGTAGGAGTTTGCCTGTGTCATCGGTTTTGGTGATTTGAATACTCCCCTTTTCACGTTCATTAAAAAAGGTGACTGTTTCATCTTTTCCTTTGGTGAGAGTTACCGATTGAGTCGCTGGACTTGCCAGTTTATAATTCATTGGAGCCACTGTTTCTATTACCGTATAGGTTCCTGCTGACAAGTAGCCTGTCTTAATCGTTCCTCCTGCTGT
>NZ_JCAQHY010000026.1:0-673 GCF_059621045.1 Vagococcus sp. WN80Y | reverse complement strand
GTGTCTTCTTTCATCTGTAGATACCCGTAAAGTGCGAAGAGAATCACCCCAATCATGGTCACTAATAAGACCACAAAAAGTGTTCGGGTCAGCATCAATAAACGAGTTAATTGACGTTTTGCTCGTGCTGAAATCTCCGGAACGGTTGCTTTTGATTTTGTTAATAACACTCGGTAAATGCCCCATAATAAGCCAAAGATCACCAGACAAATAGCCAAGGTTAGTAGAACAATCGTTTGATAGCTCCACAAATTGCGTTTTTCAACTTTTTTTGCGACCGCCTTTTCATAAGGAATCCGGTAGCCATTGACCAATAAACGATACGTATTAATGCCAGGTGGGGTACAGGTTAATAAGGTCACCATGTCCTTTCCCGGCTCAATCTTCACTTTTTCCACATCACTCGGTAAAACTTCTTCAAAGGAGCGAATTTCATAAGCCAGACGCTTGCCCAGAATATTGACAAAAAACACGTCGCCTTCTTTTAAGTTACGGATATCCGTAAACAGGACCTGATTTTGAACACCACTATGCCCTGTGATAACGGAGCGCGTATTTTTACCGCCAATCGGAATCGAGGACGGTTCAAAGTGACCTAAGCCTTTATCCAAGGTTTTGTACGAGGTCCCGTGGTAAAAGGGCAATGCCTCAATGTCAATCCCCGGAATATCAA
>NZ_JCAQHY010000009.1:0-512 GCF_059621045.1 Vagococcus sp. WN80Y | reverse complement strand
GTTCCTACGGAACCTACTTGGGGAATTAAAAAGAATAGTGAAGGAAAAAATCAGTACTGGTTTGGCTATAAAGCCCATCTAGCTGTTTCCACTAGCAGTCAGTATATAGTGAGCAGTCTTCTTTCGTCTGCCCATGTGTCTGATTTATCTGTGGCTGTTCCATTACTAAGAAAACTTACTAAAATAGGTAGCCGACCTAATTTTATTATGATGGATAAAGGCTATGATGTCACAGGTATTTATAAAGAATGCCATCGATTATCAATCGAACCAATTATTGATTACAATCGACGTCGTGAAACATTAGGTGGAGAAATGGATAAGTATTTTCATCCGACTTGTCTCTTAGAACATCCTTATACTTATGATAGTGAGGACACCCGTTATAACGCCCTTAAATACATTTGTCCGTTAAAAAATGAAGGGATGTGCCAGAAAGTAATAAAAATTAAACAAAAAACAGCTATCAGAAAATACTCAATTCCAGCTCGTGGTAGTAACAAATGGAAAAA
>NZ_JCAQHY010000025.1:0-671 GCF_059621045.1 Vagococcus sp. WN80Y | reverse complement strand
AAGCCGAAAAAGCCGTGCATCACAAAAATCATCATGGCTAGCATGCCTAGTTCGGGCTTGCCAGCTTCGGTGGCGGCGCCTTGCATGATTAGGGCTGCCATTCCCCCACCGGTCATTGGACCTGCGGCAGTAAAGGCGGTGGCCTTATCAAATATCAGGGTGCCAATTAATAAAATGGCAGTAACGATGCCAGCAACAGCCGCCAGAGTAGTGACAACGACCTTCCACTCCCGTAGCATATCTTTGACATTAAACATGGTGCCAACGTGAATTAGAATAAACGAAATCATGATATCGGATAAGGTTTTGATCCCGGATATCTCTAAGATATCTTTCGGAAAAATCGTCCAAAATCCAACTAAAAAAATAACGGCTACCACTAACATTTGTGGCACACGACCTTTTGAAACGGTTGAGATCAGATCGCCAATTAGCATGATCAGTACCACGATCGCTAAGGCAGATCCCATATTGAGGGTTAACATGTGCATCCTCCTCCTAAGTTTGGTAGAGCATATACAACCATCAGCTGATAGTCTCGATTACGTCTTATATTAGGGCTAACTGAGGGGGACAATCTATAGCTTGTCCCCCTCAGTTAAAGAGCTCGTCAGCCCACTTCCGTTTCTCAAACATACTAACCTAGCGCTAATTCGGCTAATCTGGAAAAT
>NZ_JCAQHY010000024.1:0-642 GCF_059621045.1 Vagococcus sp. WN80Y | reverse complement strand
GTTTCCCAAGGGAAAGCAAACCGGATTCAGGCATTTTTCTTTCGGATAAGAAGAAATGCCGGTCACAAAAAAGCCGTTGTTGCGACGGTTCATTTATTACTACGTGTTATTTATCGGATGTTTTCCGATCAGTCCTGCTATAAAGAACTTGGAGGAAGTTATTTACAAAATGGAAAGAACGATGCTGGGACATAAAGTCGTTTTGCTCCGAGCACTACGTAAACTTCGATGTCCCTTATCTCTAAGCAGTAAACTGCTTAGAGTAACGGCAATCTCGAAAAACCCGAACAATTGGTAATTTCGATTGCTCGGGTTTTGAGAAATTGCTGAGCCTTCAACTCTTAATGCTTTAGCGTTTAGAAGTTGTTGAGATCGAAGTAAGACGTAGTGAGCAGACTTTTGGAGCGCGTTTGTCACATAATATACGTGAAGACAACGAGGGCGAGACTTTTTGTCTCACCCTCGCTATAGACCAAATTTGGCAAACCACGCTTTTAGTAGGAGGTAGCTTTTTTTGTTTTTTTACAGGTTTAGTTTTCGTATAATAAAGTTGTTTTGCTTCGAGCACTACGTAAACTTCGATACCTTAACTCTTGCAAGTTTACTTGCTTAGTGTTTAGGATAACGAAACAACGTGTAGTG
>NZ_JCAQHY010000175.1:0-196354 GCF_059621045.1 Vagococcus sp. WN80Y | reverse complement strand
AAATAAGCGATCAAACAAGACTAATTCTCCCAATAAACTAAAAAACAGAAGACTGAAAATCATTTTTACGATTTTCGGTCTTCTATTTTATTTATCCTGAGACTTATGTCCCAAGCTCTGCTTTAGGGCACAATTTTTTAATGTCTAAGACGACACCAGATGCAATTTGTTTTATTTCCCTTTTTATCGAAATAAATCTTTTATAATTTCTTTCAAAATAGCTTCAGTACAAACCAAGTTACTCGTTTTATTAGCCATTTTTCTCTGCCAAGAGTCAGGATATCACTTGAATAACCATATTCAAACTCTCGGAAGATATTTTTCTGTGATACCTCTCAATCCCTCCCAATAGTAGCTAGTATTATCCTTTTCACTAGCCAACATATCTTTACTCATTCCCCCTTAAAGATTCTGTTTCATTTATAATACTCATTTTTATGTCCATCCAGTTAAAATATACTTTTAAAAGCAATTTAAACCGAATCGCAAAAGCTATATCCAAAAGCAGAAGAAACTGATTCAAAACATTAGAAATAACTTGACTCAGATTACTGGACTCAAGTCATCCATTTTATCTTGCCAGACCATCAGTTAGGGGGCACGATCACTTTAGAAGCTCCTCTGGCTGTTAAGATTTTATAAGCAATGTTAGTTTCTCCATACGCAAACTATTCCCTAATGCAAAAAGTAATCATTGATCATGCTCAAGTAACGGAAACTGGCTATTCTCCACACAAATGATATTGAAAGCTTAAGAAACTTCAGCGTCTGTTTCTAAAAGCTTCACAAGATATACTTTTCTATCCGTTCAATCAAGCTTGTCGTGGAATATATACCAAAAAGCATCTCCTCTCTAATATCAATCTCATTAAAAGCCCTAAAAAGCTTTTGTCACAAATTAAGAATACGTTTTACTATACCTTCTCCAACAGCTCTTTGAAGAAAACGATCAATAAAATTGAAATCATCAAACGAATTTCCTACGGCTATCGAAATTTTTTGAAATTCAAACAAAGCATTTTAATTATCTTTAGATTAACAAAAAAAGACAACTCTGTCATAACTGATAAAATTGCCTAACTTATTGGGAAAATTCGATACAGTTCTAGCTATCCTCACCATTTGACGCAGAGCTTTTAATCTGGCGAAGAAAAAAAGGAGCTAGATAAATACCCTTTACCTGTTGTTAAATCATATTGGACTAATCTATAATCCTCAAGTATTTTTTTTGTCTTATCATCAAGTTCTTCATAAGTTTTTACTAAACCATCTATATAATAACCGTCTCTATTAAATGCTTGTACATGTTTAAACAACTCTTCCAATACCGCATAGTAAGCTGATATTTTAGCACTATTTTGCTTTGCAACTAAGTTAGTAAAAAAAACTGGGCTAACTATTGAATAATTAATTTTTTGATTTTTTCCATGATTAGAATAAATAAAGAAATCCGTGCCATATTTATCAATATCACTCATTTTATCTGCATACTTACTCATAAATGCGGGAAGATGATCTCCATAAAATAAAACAGTTACATCTTCATTAATTTGTTCTATACTATCTAGAAATTCTTTTGTCGCTTCGTCAGTGGCGCGAATTCCAGCTAAATACTGATTAATAGTAACCTTATCCTCATTTTCCAAATTTTTACTAGTAACTGGCTCAACAAAATAATCTTTAAAGCCATCACTATATGGTAAATGATTTTGCATCGTTGATAATTGAATGAAACCAACATTATCCTCTTTTAATACATCAAGTGTCTCTAAATAGGCTGATTTATCAGTAATATTGATCCCACCATGTCGGTCTGAATATTTAAGATTCCCTTCAAAAATAAACTCATCAAACCCAAAATTTCTAAAAACATCTCTCCTTTTATAAAAAGTAGGAATATAAGGATGAATTGCAACTACTTTTTTATCATCTGACGCCTCATTTTTATAAAAGTCCAAAACCGTTACAGGATTGGTTTGTTTATAGGCAAAAGAATTATACGCATTGGAAATTTGAGGTTGATAATTTGCCATAGCCAAGCTAGTCAGCGCTGCATACTCCATATTGGTCGTTCCCCCTCCAATGTCATTTGATAACATTTTACCAGAAACTGTCTGTTGCATTATTTTCTCTATTTCTGGAAGTGGGCTTTCATTCATTTCTAACATATCAATATTACTAGGGTTGAAAAGACTTTCACTTAAAATATATACAACTTTAGTTTCATCGAAATTTTTTTCTCTATCTTGATTAATCTCAATTGCAATCTCCCCATACTCTGCTTCAATCTCTTTCATCTTTTCTTTAGAATAATTAGGTTGACTAGCCATTGGAGTAACTGGCATATTATATAAAAATCCTGTTACGAATCCACTAATCTTGTAATTTGCCCATTGACTATGTACAACGAATTGATCTTTCTCAACTTTAAGAAGTTTGCTTACTAAAGGATATTTATTGAAATTATAAGCAGAAAATAATATAAACCCCGAAGAAATTAAAACTACTCCTCTTCCTATGCAATAAAAAAGATTTACAAAACTAGATTTTATTTGTCTCTTTCTTAAGCCTAGCCTCCCAATATATTTTTCCAAAAACCTCTTTCTTATAACAAAATAATAGATGACTAAAATGAAAATAAGAGTAAAAAAAATATTAATACCTAACTCTATATTTTTCAAATCAATAAATTCTAGTAATTCTTTTGATTGACCAAGCATTTTTAACTCTTGAGGGAAAATAGGTTCTAATCTGAGTTCAATTTTTTTATTATTAGCATAAATAAATATAGCCATACTCATTGAAAAAAAAGTACTCGTTAAAATAAACTTTCCAGTTAAACTCCATAAAAAAATAAATAGAGTTAGAATTATTATTACACCTAGTAGTACACTAGAGCGATGATTTAATACATCAGCATTAACTATAAAATCAACAAATAAGCTATATTGTAAATATCGATTAACAATCAATGACACTGTTACCGCTACAATCAACTTAATAACGAATAGCAAAAAATGACTAGTCTCATATCCCAATATGCTTGATGTAAATCTTGTGAATCTAAATGGTTTTCTATGAAAAAATAGATTTTTTTTTATAGAAACGGGAGTTAAATCAGATTCTCTTTCCACCCCTTCATCCCTATCCTTCCTTATATATCCCCACATAACTTGTTTCCCCATCACTTTCCTGTGAAATTTTCAAAAAATCAGATAATCAGTAAAGTGACTACTCACTAAAATTAGAACTAATTTAAATACAGATAAACGTTTCTGACTGGATTCGAACCAGCGGCCTATCGCTTAGGAGGCGATCGCTCTATCCTACTGAGCTACAGAAACAACAACAAAGACCATTTTCTCATGAAAACAAGAAAATGTCTAGCTACATCAAGAAATAATGCAAACAGTCATTAGTTGCTGACAGAGAGCTTAAACTCGTTTTCTTAAAATACTCTTATTAGACAAAAAAAGCCCTCAATGGGGCAATTTAAGTACTCAATAAGAAGCCTCAATCATTTCTAGCATCTTTTTAAACTGACGCTTTTTAAAGAAACCAAGAAGAGTTCCTACAACAGCATCATTTAATTTCTGCATCATACCAAATGATTTCATTTCTTCCATATAAGTTACTTCGCAACTCTTGTCATCAATAGACTGAATATCGTATTGGACCAGATAATCATTACGGGTCGTTGAAGTTCTAAAATGATACGATTGATTCTCAATATGCTTCTCAATTTTTATTTTAGCCTTACTATTTTTAGAAAATTCTTTCACATACTCAAAATTGTTTAACTGCTTCTTGGTCACATTTTTTCCTGTTTGTTTTCGAATATCAAACAACACTGAGTCGATAATTTTTTCATAAAAAAATGTAGCAGGCACATCTAATTTTTTGACAATCTGCATGTCATTCACCTCTCTAGAACCTTTCACCTAATATCAGGCTACTTCTTCTCTTTGACGTTTTTATTTTTCAAAGCTTTTTCTTTTTTGGCACCTGTTGAATAGAGAATCCCGCCACCTATTAAAAAAACTAGTCCAGTAATCATATTCAACCAATTGTATTGTCCCGTATTTTGATTGGCACTATACAAGATTACCAACAAGCCAATACTACATAAAAACAAACCACCTTTAGTCATCCAAATCCGTCCAATCTTTTTCTGCTATTTTACGCCCGTTGCCTGGAAGTATAACACAGATCCCCACGGTTGCTCTTTAATCAACGTTTTAGCAATACGAGCAGCACCATCAACATCATCGCTAGTTACATCAAAATAAATTTTAATCCCTTTTTTTTCTTTAAATGTAAATGTTACGCCATCTTTTTCTAAGCCATCTAACAACTCAATCATCTTATCTTGTGAAACTGGTGCACTTAATTCAATCATTACTTATTCCCTCTTCCTATGAGTTTAATCAAAAGGAGTTGCTCCCACCTCTAGGAAGCGTCGGCAACTCCATCACAATTATAACCTATTTCTTAAATTTATTAAATCAACACCCTCGTTGATTTAGTTATCATTCTCACCTAAATTTGGATCCATCTTATTAGCCGCAATAACGAATGGTACCCAGATAATGAAAGTAGCAGCCATACAGATTAGAGAAACAATCGGCGCTCTCCAGTCAGCCCCTGTTGCTAAGAATGCTAAGAGAATTGGTGGTACTACCCAAGTGACTGATTGTGTAACAGGTGAAACTAATCCCCATGATGTTGCTAGATAACCGATAGTTGTCGCAACAATTGGCGCAAGAATGAAAGGAATAAACATAATCGCATTTAATACGATTGGTAGTCCAAACATAATTGGTTCGTTAATGTTAAAGATACCAGGTCCTAATGATAATTTACCAATTGTTAAGTAATCGGCACGTTTAGAGAATAACAAGATTGCTAAAATCAAGGTAATGGTACCACCTGATCCACCAAACATTGAGAAGATATCAAATGATCCCCGTACCCACATAAATGCTTTGCCATCTTTAATTGCTTCTAAAACAGCTGCACGACCTTCTAAACCATTGTATCCTTTTTGGTAAATGTCAATATTGATTAACTGTCCTTGACCAAAGATACCTTCTAAAACTGGTGCCATAACGTTTGTCCCATGAATTCCAAAGAACCAGAAAATTTGAATGGCTAACTGAATGACTAAGATTGCTCCTAAGCCTTGAGTGAATCCCATTAATGGTTTCGCAATTGTCGCTTGAATCCAGTCAATAAATAATTGACCTGTAAGTTGACCAAATAAGAAATTAAAGATTGCTACTACATAAAGTGCAACAGTTGCTGGAATAATAGCAGCAAAAGCACTTGACACCGCTGGCGGTACTGAGTCTGGTAGTTTGATTGTTACGTTTTTTTGCATTAATTTAGCAAAAATAATAACAGAAACTGCGCCAATAATCATCGCTGTAAAGAAAGCATTTCCGTTCAAATGATCAAGTTTTAACCAGCCCCATAACCCAACACTTAGTTGCCCATCTGCTGTCACAGTTGCTCCAATTTCTGAAGACGTAATTGCTGTTGCAATTTTTTCAGGAATTTTCATACCTAAATCCGCTGTGTTGCTAGGACCAAATGCAATCCCTTGAATAAGTGCTGCTAGTGATACAATACCACCTGCTAAAACATTCACGTTGTAGGCTTTAGCTAAGTTGTACCCCCAAGAAAATGCGAAGATTAAACCAGCCACCGCAATGGTACCATTCCAAACGAAACCATTAACTTCAATAATTTGTTTGATAACCGGAATTGTTGTTCCGTCGTAACCGTCAATAAATTCTTTCGGTAAATCCCTAATAATAGCGTTAATCATAACGGCAATTGAGCCGGCCATTGTTGCAGGCATTGTACCAATAAAGGCATCACGCAAGGCCACTAAATGTTTCTGTCCCCCAATTTTCGCTGCAACCGGCAATATATACCGTTCCAGCCAACTAGTTAGTGCATTCATTTCATTTCCTCCTATAAACTGAAATTATATGCTAAAGAAGTCCCCTTCTTAAAGCCAAATCAATCGAAAGTTCCGTTCAAAAACTTAACGACATTTCGTCCATCCCGTTCAAAAAACAGATAAAATAACAAGCTGTAAGTCACGCCAAAGAGAGGCGACGATACTTTCCTAACAACGCCTTTTCCCCTATGACTAAAATCCGTTCTTGACTAACAATTAGTCAGCAATCTTTTTATGTAAATCAATGATTTCTTTCGCTAAATCAGTAAATGCAATAGCAGTCATTAAATGATCTTGACTGTGAACAGTTAATAACGTTACAGTCATATGCTCTCCTTGAGCTTCTTTTGTTAGCAAGCCCGTTTGTGAGTGATGAGCTTCTACTAGTGAAGCTTCTGCACTTTTGATTTTATCAGCTGCCTCATCAAAGTTACCTGCCTTAGCCGCTTGAATAGCCTCCATTGCATCACTTTTCGCATTTCCTGCATTAACGATTAACCCCATAATTGATTCTAAATTTGCTTCATCCATCTTTTAAAACTCCTATCTGTCTAGCGTTTGGTTATTATTCACCAATTAAATTTAATGCTACTTTTAATACATTTTCACCATTCATCATGCCATAATCTTTCATGTCAATAACATCTAATGGAATACCCATTGGCGCTAATTTTTGCTCAAATTGGCCTTTCATAAATCTAACTTGCGGGCCTAATAATAAAACATTAACATCCTTATCTGCTAAATTAGTATCCGCATCTGATGCTGATACTGCAAAGATATCTGCCTCAATTCCTTGTTCTTCTGCTGCTTTTTGCATTTTAGTCACCAAAAGACTTGTACTCATCCCTGCTGAACACACTAACATAATTGTTTTTTTAGCCATGTTAACTACACTCCTTAAAATATTTTTTTGATTACACATTTATATAAGCAAAAACCGTGCCAACTTTTCAGCACGGTCTAAACACTATTAAATTAAGCTTTTTTACAATTTCTACACGCTATTTTTGATTTTACACATAACATTATAACTTTACACACTATTTTTAGTGTGTATCAATAAAATTCTTATCAATGCGGTTTTCAATCATCATTTGAGCTAAATAAGCAATCTCACTTTCAGGCAAAATCAACTCATATTGTTTCTCCAATTGCATCAAATTAGAGCGAACGGCATTAATTTCAATCCGATTTTTAGCCTTAAATTCATCCAAACCTTTAAACTTACGTGCTTCCTGGCCATTTTTTAGAGCCTCTACTAAAAAAGCTAAATGAATTAAGACGCCAGCATCAATCCCAGGCTCAACTATAATTTGCATGTCCGTCTGAATCTGATGGACAATTTTTTGAAGTGTTGCCAGTAAATCCGCCACTGAGTCCACACTTTTGATTGTGCCTTCTAAAGAAGAAACCATTTGCTCCAAAGGCACCTCATCAGCTGCAATTCGTTTAAACATATTTAACTTTTCATTATTAAAGATATCGAAAGCAGAGAAGAAGGGGATATTTTGATACTCCACATCCACAGTTCCAACAATTGCCTTAATCTCATATTTTTCCATTAAGTCGTCAATATGCTTTTTAAACGCCTCTTTTTCTAAGAACTGCATCTGAATAATTTCAATTTCTTTTGTATTGACTACAGGTAAAATTCGTTCATACAATTTGGCCGCTACGCCTTCACCAGTAAAGCAAGTAACAATCACTGCTTTTTCCAATTCACGATGCGGACGGAACTGATTTCGAATAATGCTCTCAAATGACATTTGAATATTTTGATAGATGTCCTCTAAGGTTCGACCAATACTCGCCATCCGAACCACCTCTAAAACCGTCATTGTACTTACCATTGAAATTGCCTTAGTCCGAATCCCCGTTTCTTCATAGATCATATTACCGAACGTATTAAGAGAGCCCATATCAGTTAAAAGCAGCATGCCGCTTGACATTTGATCTCTATTTTCTAACACAAACGTCTTCAACTGCTCATACATATGCTGAACTTCCATCGTCAATGGCATATTAAAAGCCCTTCCCGTCTCTGTTCCTAGTAACTCCTGAACCGCCTCCAGCATACTTGAAGCCGTTGATTTCCCATGCATTAATAGCACCACAGTCACTTTACTTTCTTGCCGAGCTACTGGTTCACTAATATCTAATGATAAAAACATCGTAATAAATCCGATTTCATCAAAAGGTATCTCAATGTTAAACTCTTCTTCAATAATCGCTGATAAATCAATTGCGACTTGAAATTCTTTTTTATAATTAATCCGTATTTCATTTAAATTAGGATGAATAATACTGCGTTCTTCTCTGATTCTCTCAAGAGTTCCTTGCAAATGCAATGCAAAGGTAAAACGAGCTTTTTCATTGTATGTCCGATTCAAACGCTCTTCAGCAATATCATAGAGTCGATCCGTTAAATACCAAATATCATCCGCAATTAAGTCACGATGAATATCATTACGTGATAATTCATCGACATACGCTTCAAAATACTGGCTGACGTCAGTCTCTATTAATGATTCCAATGTCGTATTCTTCAACTCTTTTGGCGAAAGATTTGATACTTTCTCCTCAATCGCATTGTAAACTTCCATATCACGGGCCGGGTCTAAAGACCATACTACTTCACTACTCCCCGGATCAAATGTTAAATAATGACTACTTTTATCAACAAACCGATCGACTCGATCAGGTAGTTCCTTAATTTTCAAGAGTCCCTTTTGAACCTGTAACGGAAGTTCTTTTTGATTAATTGTCAAATACTCTTCTTGATTGGTCCGATAATGAAGAAAAGCCTTCGCACAAACCAATTTCAAATCTCGTTTAACTTGTCCAATATTTCCCTCTGCATGATACAGCATAAAAGCCAAAATTGCGTCTCGCTCAACAATAATCCGCTGATTTAAACGATTCGCCTCTTGTTTAATAAATAGCGTGACAATCTCATAACGTTCATCAATGGTTCGCTCGGTCAATGGTGGCAAAGTAATTGACATTGGAATACGACGATTAAACGTACTTAAAAAAGCCTCCGATGATTCCGTCGTCGCACCAATAATTTGAACCGATGCTTCATGAATCTTACTGCTCTCGCCAAGTGGGCGATAAACACCTTTATCAATAAAGGTAAAAAGCATTTCCTGTCCTTCAGGTGGTAAACGGTGAATCTCATCCAAAAAAAGAATGCCACCATCTGCTTTAGCCATGAGGCCTTCTTGATCTTCGTTAGCACCCGTGTAAGCCCCTTTTTTCACCCCGAAAATATGCCCAAAAAGCAACTGAGGATTTTGAGCATAGTCAGCACAATTAAAAGAAATAAAGGGCGCTTCTTCGGGCAAAGAACCCGATGTGATTGCAAAACGGTACATACACTCTGCAAAAAGCGATTTCCCAGTTCCAGTCTGTCCAAAAACTATTGAATGCAACCCACGAGGCGGGTAGAGCATAGCCGCTTTAGCCTGTTGAATAACAACCTTAAGCGACTCGTTAGCGCCTACTAAATTATCAAAAGTCACCTCAAAAGAGGCTTGCTCCGTCATAGATGTTGTTGCAACAGTAAAAATAACTGGACGGCCCTCTGAACGCCTCACACGCCCATCTTTAGCTAAATCATTTAAATAACGGCTAACATTTGTTCGATCTAAGTCCATCTTTTCCGCAACATCCATAGCCGTAAGACCTTCTGAATGCTCACTCAACAAACGAATAATTTGTTCTTTTCTATTAGACATAGTATCCCTCCAACATTTCTAAATACCGTCTGACTTCTTCGACTAGATAGTCGAACTGGGCTTTTTGCGTGCGCCCTTATTTTTCTGATCCTTTTTCTTCTTCTTTTTTCTTGGCTCTGCTTCGGGCTTATTTGAAAGCTCCGGTCTCACAACACCCTGATAAGCCTCTTTCTTCACTTTTGGTCCCTGTTCATCAGTCTCTTTTTTCTTTGGCATGTCAGACTTCTGTAAATTGTCGGCTGCCGTCATGGGCACTAACTGACTACTACGCACGCCAAATTCTGTTAACTCATGACCTTTAGAAACTTTTTTCAAATCTTTGAGATCGTACTCACTGGCAAAAGCCAACACAATCCCATCTTTTCCCATTCGTCCTGTCCTTCCAGAGCGATGGGTATAGCTCTCAACTGAATAAGGAACGTCATAATGTAAAACAAAAGGTAAATCAACAAAATCTAATCCTCTGGCAGCAATATCAGTTGTCAATAATAACGACACTTTATTTTCTGCAAAAGCACTTAATGCCAACTTACGTTCTAATTTATTCTGATCTGAGGCCAGTGTAACATTGGCAACACCTTGATAAGACAGTTTATCTGCCACAGAGCCCATTTCTTGTAATTCATTGAAAAAGACAATTGCTTTAAATCCCTTAACATAAGCTAGCTTCTTTAGTATTTCCAGTCGTTTACGAGATGCAACTCGAATAAAACCATGAGTTACTTTCCCAGAAGAATCGTCTTCCGCTGTAACGTCGAGAGTTACTAAGGAAGATGCCCAGTTATCCTCCAACTGTTCACGAATATTTACTGCTGTTGCAGAAACACAAACTAACTGACTATTTTTTGAAACTGCCTTTAAGATATTCTTCGTCGCATTTAATTCATTCGCTTCAATTAATTGATCGACTTCATCCAATACAACAAACTGCAGCAGATGAGCCTTAACTTTTTTCGCTTTAATTAGCTCAAAAACACGTCCTGGCGTTCCAACTAGAACTTCTGGTTTTTCTTTCAATTTATCAACTTGACGCTTAACATTGGCACCACCAATTAAAGACTGAACGTTAATTTCTAATAACTCAGCCCACCTTTTGGCAACAGTAGCTACTTGCACAGCTAACTCCTGTGAAGGCAATAAAATCAATAACTGATTCCCTTCACCCCGCTTAATTTTCTGTAATAATGGCAATAAATACGACACTGTTTTACCTGAGCCAGTGGGAGAAACGCCCACCAATCCCTGCCCGCTCATTAATAACTCATAGCTTTTCTCCTGAATAACTGATGGGCCTTCATAGCCTAGTTCTTTCCAATAACTTTGCCATGGTTGCGGCAACTTTGATACAAATTCCATAATAGTTAATCTCCAATTTTTTTGCGTCTATACTATGCATATTAGCACAATATGCTTGAATTATTCTAGTTTAAGCTCTCTTATGCTCCGCTCATTTAGTAGCTAATTAATAACTATCTGCCGAAAAAACAATAGCTGTTTGCCGACGTAATTCTTCCATAATAGTATGGACTTCCCGAGCCATTTCAAGCCAGTCTGCATAAGCAGTTTGCCACACTTTATCGGTTGGCCGGGTCATTACCGCGGCAAAATCACGGGCTTCTGCAATCATCGGATTCTCTTCTAATTCAATAGGAAGTGATTCAAACCGACCTTCATGTCGTTTATAAATTTTTGCTGACTCAATACTATTAACCGCATTTAAAACAATCGTTTCATCTAAACTATAAATTTCCGATGGTAAAAAACTCATGGCGATTTTCCCGGTCATCAAGTTAACATCAAAATTCGCGTAACGGAGCACAATTGTCCCTATGCCATCGACTCCAGTCGCTACTTTACGAGCATAATAATGCACACTATCTGGTTTTCCAAACCACCCAACAGCTGCATAAATAACATAAACACCTAAATCCATTAAAGCACCGCCCGAAAATTTTGGTGAGAAAATATTAGGCTCTTCCCCCGCCAGCACTAAATCATAGCGAGAAGAATATTTCATGAAACTTAAATTAGCACCAACAATGTCTGACAGCTCTGGCAAACGCTCTGCTACTTTTTTGAAGGCTGGTTCATGGATATTGCGTGCTGCTTCAAAAAAATAAACATTCTTCTCTTTTGCTAAAGCTATCAATTCATCAAGCTCTGCCGTAGTCGAAACAGCCGGTTTTTCTACAATAACATGTTTTCCACACTCCATCGCCAATTTAGCTTGCTCAGCATGTAAGCTATTAGGTGAAGCAATGTAAACCACCTCTACTTCAGGCAAACTTAGAAATTCCTTCAGCCTCGTACTCACATAAGTCACGCCATATGGTTCGCCAAAAGCCAGAGCTGAATCTGCTTTACGCGAATAGATCGCTGTCAATTCATACTGCTTCGAAGCGATAGCAGCATCTACAAATTGATTGGTTATCCAGTTTGTTCCAATGATTCCTAATTTTAACATTTTTTCTACCTCCATCTGTTTATGCGTCTCATTTATTGGGATTATTAAAAATAGCTGATACATCAAAAGGAATCGCTCTATCAACTTCAATTGTCGCTGGCGTCACTTGACAGTCATAGGCTAGAACTCGTAACCCTACCTGTTGACCTGCAGCAATCGTGTCTGCTAGAATAGGTTGCATTTCCCGATGAATTGTCGCCAGACTAACACCTGTCATTTGCACAATAAACAGCACATAGACCATGTACCCATTTTGTCCTAAGTTGATTAACTCCTTCACATGCTTTAACCCACGTTCTGTTGGCGCATCTGGAAAAGCACCAACGCCTTCATTTTCCAACGTCATTCCTTTTACTTCCACAATAACTTTCTCAGCTTGATCCGTTTCTAAGTAAACATCAAAACGTGACTTTTCGAAAGTCACTTCTCGTTTGCTTGAAACAATCTTCCCTCTCACCCCGGGTAAAATAATCTTGCCCTCACGAATCCCTTCGTACGCCAGTAGATTTGGTACTTGACTATCGATGTTAATCCAGTTTGAGCCCTTCTTCACAGCAATCAAATCATAATCAGTTTTACGAGTGGCAGATGCCTGATAACTAACCGCCACATCCACACCTGGATAAAAAAGCTCCTGACAGCGTCCAGTATTTTTTACATGAACCACAATTTCTCGTGACTCACTTGGCAAGTAACAGTGAGCAATAAACCTATTTTTTCGCTCAATTAACTGAGCTACCTCAACTTTTGGATAATTAACTAGCATTAGCGCCATCCTCTCATTATCATCTTCTTAATTATACACTAATTTTTCCTTAAGTAGTCCCTAAGATGGATAGGCAAACAAAGTTAGATACGGTATGATAAACGTAACTAAAAGGAAATTATTTTTGAAAAGGTGGGAATTTTTATGGCAAAGAAACATTGGTCACTCGTTCTAGGCCTCTCAATAGTTGCTGGGGTCGCAAGTTCACTACTCTTAAAAAAAAATAAACAAGACACTTCTAATCACATTGCCTTACAACACAATTATCAGGGAACATGGTGGTATATTGATCAACAACATAAGGTTCAGCATTCTTTAGAAATCTCAGCAGATTTTTCTCTGAAAATTGATGGTAGAGACTTTCCTAATGAATTGTTAGAGCTAACCCCTGAACGATTAGTCCTACGAGATCACTATGGCTATCATCTAATCATCAATTGTCAGAATCAACAGCCCTTTGACTTTTATGATGAAGCTAATGACTGTACCTATCCTCTCGAAAAAAAGCACGATGCTTCTTAGGAAGTCCGTGCTTTTTTCACTAAATTAATTGATAGTTTTTGAATGCGTTATAAAGCCCCTCTTTCTCTAAATCAGTCGTGATATAATCAGCGATTTCTTTTAGGCCTTCCTTAGCATTTCCCATCGCAATTCCTACATGACAGGCTTCCAACATCTCTTTATCATTCATTCCATCCCCTATTCCAATCGCTCTAGACGGTGAAATCCCTAAGTGGTGTAATAAATACTCAATAGCAATCCCCTTATGAACTCCTGGAACCATTAATTCACCACTATCATCACCAAAAATTGGCACTGTACAATGAATAATATCAAACTCGCCTTCAAACTCATCTATAATTTCATTAAATGGAACTGACGGATTTTCTAAGAAACATGCTTTATTAACATCACTGCGATATAAATTTTCGTCACTGAATATTACCTTTTCAATAAAAGGATGTGTTCCTTTTTCAGCTTTTTCTTCAACAGACATTCCTCGTGTAGTTACATCATGAAGATGGTCTTTTAGTTGAAGATTTCCATAAAGCCCTCCATTTGATTCCAGGTAGAAACTAAACCCTTTTTCTTTAAAATAGTCAACCATATGACGCACACTATCTTCTGTTACCTGTCGCTGATAAATGATTTCACCATCCGATTCAACAAAGCCTCCACCAGCTCCAATCACACCATCAAAACCAATTGCCATCAAGTGATCATAAATCTCCGGTTTTGAACGTCCTGTACATAAATAGAGCAAGTGGCCATTGCTTTTAGCCTGTTGAATAGCTTTTAATGCTGTTGCAGGTACTTGTTCGTGACGATCTACTAACGTACCATCTACATCTATAAATACAATTTTTTGTTCCATATTTGCCTCTTTCCTAAACTAAATCGCTAATTTTCCGTAATTAACTTAATTATTAAACCATCTCTCTTTACTTTACTTATTTTACTCATAAATAACTAGCTCTTTTTGTTTTTTTATAAAAAACAATTCCTAATTTTTGAAAAAAGCTCAAAAAAGAAGCGAACCGAGCAAATGCCCTATTCACTTCTTACGTTACTTTAATTTACTTTAGCTAATCGATAAGAGACTGAACGACCGAAAGGAAAGACTTGAATATCTTTCACCCCTTCTTTTGTTAAAAAGGCAATTGACCCTTGATAAACAGGTGCAATAGCAACTTCTTCGCCAATTCCTAATTTTTCGGTTTCAAGCATCTTCTGCCAACGCGCCTCTGGTTTAGTCGCTAACTCAGATTTAATCGCTAGGATATCCTGATCGTAAGTAGTATTACTGAACTTACCAAAATTCAATCCACCCGTTGATTCATACACTTCTAAGAAATTAATTGGATCGGCATAATCGGGAGTCCATGTTCCAAAGAAAAAGTCAAACTCACCTGAACGATTTAAATCAAGACGTTGTGCCACCGGTACATGTTTAATCGTCACTTTCAATCCTGGCAAGTTACTTTGTAACTCGGCTTGTAAAAATTCGACTGTCTTCTTAGCTGCCGGTGAGTCCGCTGACAAAAGCTCTAACTCGATGCTTTCTTTATCTAGCTCTTTCTTAGCTTCTTCCCAGGCTACTTGTGCTTTTTTAACATCATAAACCAATAACTCGCCATTCTCTTCACGGAATTCCTGACCACTTTCCGGATTTTTAGCATAGTTATTTGGGACTAAGCCATTTAAAGCAATCGAGCCATCCGCTAAAATATTCTTAGCAAATTTCTCCTTATCATAAGCTTGAGCAATTGCTTTCCGCACCTTTCTATTTCCAGTAACCTCACGTTTCGTATTGAAGCCAACGTAACCAATCAAGGCCTTTGGAACTGCCTTATACTCAGCTTCATTCTGTTTTTGAGTTGCATATTCTTCCCCAATAACCGTAAAATCAACATCACCAGCATCAAATAGACTAACACCTGTGCCAATTTCTTTAATGACACTAACATTGATGGTATCAAGAAACACATTATCTGCATCCCAATAGTTTTTATTTTTAGTGAAAGTCCATTCGTTATTTGTTCCATCCCAGCCACCAATTGTAAATGGGCCATTGCTTAATACTTTGTCCGCAGCCGTTCCATAATCAGTTCCTAGTTTTTCTGAGTAAGCTTGATTTTTCGGTAAAAAAGGTGTCCCAGTCAATAGTTTAGCTAAATATGGCGTCGGGTTTTCTAGAGTAATTTCTAATCGACCATCGTCTAATGCCTTAATCCCTAGTTCCTTCAATTCTCCCTTAGCTTCACGAATCGCTTTAGCATTTTTAATGACATCCATTTGATTCGCACTCGGTGAACCATAATCTGGATCCACTACATTTTGAAACGCATAGACAAAGTCATTCGCAGTAACAGCTTCACCGTTACTCCATTTTGCTTTTCTAAGTTCATAAGTATAGACCTTCTGATCCTCAGAAATTTCTGGGTCCTTAGCAGCCATCGCCAACTCCGCTTCATTGTCTAGTCCAACTCGATAAAGGCCTTCGATCACTTGACCAATTGTGTCAGAGCTATAGACATCACTGTAGAGGGCACTGTCCAATGTTGATAACTCACCACCAGAAGTCACATTAATAACAGACTCCGATTTTGCTTCTTTTTCTTTTGGCATATCAGCCTTATTATTTGTACTACAAGCTGCTAACATACCAATACTCAGTCCCATTACGAGTAATAATGCAACCTTCTTCATTGCCTCATCTCCACTCTCATTTTGATTGTTTTACGCCTTTATACACTTGTTTTCAAAACCCTGATTAATTATATTGTAATCTAGTTAAACTTTCTAAACAATTTATTTGTCTTTTGCGGTATAATAAATAAAACGAGATGTATTGAATTTTAGATAGGAGTCAATAATATGAAAAAATCACAGATCTTTATAGGTCTAATTACGCTGATAATTTGTATGGTTGGCGGTTTATTTTTTTGGAAAAATTATTATAAAACCCCTCTTAAATCAAATAAAAATGACATTAAAGTGGCTTTATTAGAAAAAGCAGACGCGTTGTATGACGATAAAGAAACTAGTTTTCTCGCCAAAAACGTTAACGAGAAACAGATTACCGCTTTGTCAGATGAACTAGATCGGATTTTAGTTGCCCAAAATATTGACAATAGCCAATTAACACCAGATAAACAAGAGGAATTAACTGAAGCCAAAACTAAAATAGAGTTAGCTAATCAAAAATTAGATATCCAACTTCGACTAAATTCACTCTTCTTAGCCGAAGACTTTCGTGAAAAAAAACAACCTCAATCAAGCTCTAGTGTTGATGTTGAGCAGGTTTTTGCCGAAACTACAGACGAGTCAAGCTCTTCGTCTACATCTGAAACAGAAACCAGCACAAGCGCCCACTCTCCACTCAAAGACATTGCGGAGAAATCGACTAAGAAAACACAACTTGTCGCCATCAATGGCTCGGAGAACAATGCTTTTTTAATCATTTCAGATACACTTGTATCCCAAGATCTAACAGAGTTAAAGAAAGTAATTACAGCTCAAAATGATAAAGATAAGGATTCTTGGAGTCAAGCAGTTTCAACTATCCTTGCTAATGCCGAGGAACAGTTGACTACTTTTGAAACGGCCAAAACCCAAGTTGAAACATTATTCGAAGGAGCAAATGTTCGACAAGATATTTCTAAGGAGGAATTTAGGGAGATTCTAACGAAGGTTGAATCCATCCGTAGCCCCAAACGTCAGGAACAATTACTAGAAAAAATGGAAAAAGTTGCCGAAGCGATTGGGGAAGAAATACTAAATCGTGAGTTTATTTTTGAAAACTTAGATGATAAAGAAGGCGTGAGCTTTACCGCTCAGCAAACAAATGCCGATTGGTGGACAGGCCCCATAACTTTTAGTGTCACCATAAAAAATGAGTCAAACAAAACTATCTCCTTTTCTTATGGGCGCTTTGCTATTCTAAAAAAAGCTAAAACATTCCATGCATCACAATACACCTTACGAAGCGATACAGACCGTTTCGTCGTAAATAAAGGGGAAAGTTTTACTGTTGATTCACTACAATTCAAATTCCCTAGTGAATCTCTAGTTAACGGAGGACGTGGTGGTCAATTAGTCTATCTACTTGATAAAGAGGAAGTCAGTAATCCTGCGGTTATTACCATTACTAACATGCTAATTAATGAAAAACCAACTACCAGTTCTAGTTCCTCAGAAACATCAACTGAGCCATCGACAAGCCTTGATATTGCGGCTATTCAAAAAATTAGAGAAAAGCTACAGTCTTTATCCATTACTTCTAACAGCTTGACAGATGTCGACATACAAAAATTAATCGACCAAGCAAACAAAGACAATTTAGATGAAGATGGCCTAGTCAAATTAATTTGCACCTATCTTGGTCTAGACTATGATCAAATCATGGCTGATGCGCAAAAAAATTCTAGCTCTGAAGATAGTTTGACTTAAAGAAGCTAGAAGGCTCCAAGCACTGGTTAAACTTCGAGAGAGCTAGCAGAAAAGCAGGCTTTTGGAGTGTATTTGTCACATAACGCATGTGAAATATAAAGAGTCTGGGACCAAATCCCAGACTCTTTTACTATGAAAAAATAGCTCTTGATTGCCTTCTTACTTAGGCCGATTTATCTGATAGGTTGTTCCTAACACTCCGTAGTTTGGCCCTGCAAGTCGAGCAATTGGCTTCAATTTCTGGACATCAATATACCCCTTTTCATCATCAAAAACCGTTTCTGAAAAATGATAATCAATAATTTCCAAGATAAACAGATCCGTTATTATCTCATCCTGCTCTTTATTAAAAACTGGAACATGCTGGTACACTTTACCTTCAAAACGAATCTTCGCTTTTTTGATACCAGGTACCTTCACTCGCTGACTGTCGATAGTTTCAAGAGAAACCAGAGCTAACTCACTTTCATGGCGAGGTAAGGTGGCCGATGTGACATTCATCTCATGCACCAAGGAATCATCAACAATGTGGATGACAGCTTCACCCGTCTGACTCAAGTTATAGGCTGTATCTTTTTGTTTCCCTTCTTCGCGCATGATGCTCACTGAAACAAGTGGCAGTTCTTTTGAAACAAGAGAAAATAGGCTAAAGGGGGCTAAATTAATGACCGCCGCATCAGGTGAATATGTACTCATCCAAGCTATTGGGCGCGGCACAACACTTCCACTTAAAAATTTGTATTGCTGAGCAGAAGTCAATTCCTCTTTTTGATAATGAATCATTTAACTCAGCTCCTCAAACCATTTTTTAGCTGCTTCTAGTTCGTTATGAGTCAACCCATGACTCATAGGAGATTGGTAAACTGTTACATCAGCCCCTCGACGTTTAAACACCTGAACTAGCTCTCTAAATGTGGCCTCTGGAACAATCGGATCAGTTTCACCGTAAGACAACCATACGCTCTGATCAGGCAATAAAAATTCCTGTTCATGCTTTCCTAAGGACATCGGATGTAATAACATTCCGCGATTTAAACTCACTTCACGTTCCAACATCAAGTGAGCACCTATATTGGCTCCATTAGAATATCCAAGAATAACTAACTCTGACATAGGTAGATCATATTGTTCAGTCAGCTTCTTAATCTCTAGTAACAGACGATCAGTCTGATGTTCTAAATCAACTAAATCAAACTGTCCTTCAGCAAATCGTTTAAAATAGCGATTCGCCCCACCCTCACTAACCTCTCCACGAATACTTAACACTGAAGAATAAGGGGCAATCGCACTCGCTAATTCTACTAGCGAATGCTCATCCCCTCCCGTTCCATGAAGTAGGAGTAATGGAGGATATTGTCGGTTCTTTTCAATAAATACATGAGTCATCTTATTCTCCTCTTCTTGTCGTATCAAATGGACGCACGGCACGTTCGATGAGCTCACGTTTCCCCTCCAAGAACGGCGGAAGTGATAGACTTTCTCCTAGTGTTTCATACGGTTCATCTCCCATAAATCCTGGGCCATCTGTCGCAAATTCAAACAAAATATGACCGACACGCACATACAACGATTCAAAGTAAAAACGATTCACATAACCAGAATGGCGCAGTCCTTCGTCATCTAAAATCCCTTGCCAATAAGTCAAGGCCTCTCTATTAGGTACTCTAATCGCCACATGGTGAACCTCTCCATACCCTTGTTGAGCATTACCTGTGTGGTGATCCTCTTTAATAATAATACTTGCACCATTGCCGCCCTCACCCACTTCAAATAACGTATACTCGCCATCTTTTGCCACTTCTCTGTAAGCTAGTGTATCCACTAACCAATGCTTCATTTTAGTATAATAACTAATAGTCAATTCAACTGGGCCTAGACCAACAATCGCATACTCATGTGGAACTGGCCCTTCTTGCCAAGGCACACCAGGAGCTACCCCAGTATCCCCTTCATCTGAAAACAACTGATAACGCTGATCATCAAAATCACTAAACCGAATCCCTTTTTTGCCAAAAGTATCAGTAATTCCCTCATGAATTACACCAAATTCATTTAGGCGATCGATCCAATAAACTAAAGCCTTGTCACTAGGAACCCGAAAACCTGTGCGAGAAATTGAATTGTTTCCTTGAATCCCTTTCAGGTTATTAGGAAAATCAAAGAACGTCATATCCGTTCCTGGATTCCCTCTATCATCTGCAAAAAAAGTGTGGTAGGTTTGAATATCATCTTGATTAACCGTTTTTTTCACTAAACGCATTCCTAATACCTCAGTAAAGAAGTGATAGTTTTTTTCTGCACTACTCGTCATTGCTGTCACGTGGTGAATCCCTAATACATCATATTTATTTGTCATTGTAACGACCTCCTGAATAATTATAGTAAGAAAAGAAACTTACTTTATGTAAGTATAATACCGTGAATAGACTTTCAATGCAACCTATTTGTTTGAACAACTCTTCTATACACAAAAGAGGGTAAGACAAAAGCCTCACCCTCTACTTAATTCACGAATATTATACGATAAACGCATTTCAAAAATCTCTTCACTAAGTTATCCCAAAGCACTTCACAACGTAATCACATTAACTTCTAAGCTCATAGCCATTATTCTTTGCGCTTTAGCGCTTAGAAATAAGGGACATCGCAGAGCCATTATTCTTTGCGCTTTAGCGCTTAGAAATAAAGGACATCAACAGAGTGTTAAAGTATCAACGATTACGCAGCACTAGTAGAACCCCTTTAGGTCCCAGCTTCGTCACTTAACTATCACTTTATTCATAATCAGCCTCTTCATTGAATTGACTGTTATATAATTGTTCATAGAAACCACCTTCGGCTAATAGACTATCGTGAGTCCCCTGCTCGATGATTTCTCCTTGATTCATCACCAAAATCAAATCAGCATCGCGAATGGTTGATAATCGATGTGCAATCACAAAACTCGTTCGGCCTTGCATCACCTTAGTCATCGCTTTTTGAATCAATGCCTCTAGGCGTGTATCAACTGAACTTGTCGCTTCATCCAAAATCAAAATTTTAGGATCTGAAATAACTGCTCTAGCAATTGTTAGCAATTGCTTTTGACCTAAAGAAACATTTGACGCTTCTTCATCAATTTCCATTTCGTATCCTTTAGGCATTGTTCTGATAAAATGATGAACATTAGCCGTTTTAGCTGCATCAACAACTTCATAATCAGTCACATCTAGTTTGCCAAAACGGATATTCTCTCCAATCGTATCATGATACAGCCAAGCATCCTGCAAGACCATTCCAAAAATTTCACGAACATCACTACGATTCATCCGTTGCGTATCAATTCCATCAATTTTAATTGCTCCGGAATTAACATCATAAAAGCGCATCAGTAGATTAATTAATGTCGTTTTACCAGCACCCGTTGGTCCAACTATTGCAACTGTTTGTCCCGGTAACACTTCAAAACTAAGATCTTTAATCAATGGCTTCGCTGGGTCATAGCTAAACGCTACATGATCAAACACAACGTGTCCTTCAATAGTCCTCGGCAATGGTTGATCTACATCATTCAAAATCTCTTCTTTTTCATCAAGAATTTCAAAAATCCGGGTAGTCGAAGCAGAGGCACTTTGCAAGACTGCCGCTAATTGAGTAATTTGTCCCATCGGTTGATTAACTTGCCAGATATATTGAATAAATGCCTGTAAATTCCCCACTGTTAATGTTCCAGCAATAATGAAAAAACTCCCTGTCACAGCAATTGCAATATAAGCTAAGTAAGAAGTCAACTGAACCAACGGCATCATCAATCCTGAAATAAACGCAGATTTAAATCCATAACCAGACAACCGATGACTAACCTCCTTAAAGCCCTCTAAGGTTTCTTTCTCTCGGCCGTAAAGCTTCAGCACATTGAATCCCGTCATATGTTCCGTCACATAACCATTCAAATCTCCCAAAGCATTTTGCTGACCTTGAAAATATTTTTGTGATTTAGACACAATAAAACGAGAAATAAAAATAGAAGCTGGAACCATCAAGATACTCATCAAAGCCATTTGCAAATTTAAAACAAACATCATCGTAACCGCCATAACAATTCCAAGAATAGCTGTCACAATCGCAATAAAACTCTGCTGCATCGCATTGCTTAATGCATCCACATCATTCGTTACCCGTGATAAAACTTCCCCTTGTTGATGAGTATCAAAATAAGAGACAGGCAATCGATTAATTTTTTGTGCAATATCTGTTCGCAAATCCTTCATTGATCCTTGCACAACTTTCGTCATGAGCACCACCGAAAAGTACTGTGCGGCGCTGTAAAAAACTGTAATAACCAGAATAGCAATAATTGTTTTCATAATGTAGGGAAAATTTATCCCTTCATTTTTTAAGACATTTTTCAAAATTTCAGTCGTTGGCAATCCAGTAACATAAGGAAGCAACACATTTAAGCCAACCGATCCGACAGTAAAAAGAACCGCCAACCAAAATTTGATTTTATACGGACGAATATAGTTCCATAACCGTTTTAAAGATCCAAGTGATTGTTTCATGCCAGCTCCTCCTCTGATAATTGAGATGAGGCAATGTCATAATAAATCTCACAAGATTTCAATAACTCACGGTGAGTACCAACCGCCACTACATCCCCTTCGTTTAAGACCACAATCTTATCTGCATGCATAATAGTACTGACACGTTGAGCCACAATCAGAACCGTTGACTCTGTCGTCTCTTTTTTCAAACGCGCGCGTAAACTAGCATCTGTTTTATAATCTAGCGCAGAAAAACTATCATCAAATACATAAATAGCTGGGCGTCTAATGATGGCTCGTGCAATTGCCAGACGCTGTTTTTGACCTCCAGAGAAGTTTGCGCCACCTTCAGACAATAACTCATCATAGCCATCAGCTTTTTGAGAAATAAACTCAGTAGACTGTGAAACCTCTGCAGCATAAAGCAAATCATCTTCTGTTGCATCCCCTTTACCGAAAAGCATATTCTCTCGAATAGTTCCAGTGAAAAGCAAAGCCTTCTGAGGTATAAAACCGATTTTTTCTCGTAAAGCTGCTAGATTATACGCCTTAACATTAACCCCATCGATTAAGATTTCTCCTTTGGTCACATCATAAAATCGAGGAATTAGCTGAATCAATGTCGACTTACCACTCCCTGTACTCCCAATAAACGCCACCGTCTCACCAGGATTGGCAGTAAAACTAACGTCTCTAATAACCGGACTTTCCGCTGCACCAGGATAAGCAAAGGTCACATTTTTAAACTCTATAACACCTTGAGTTTCCGTTTCTTTAATCCCATCTGGATTCTCTGAAATCGAGGTTTCCGTATCCAAGACCTCTTGAATTCGATTAGCAGATACCGCAGCTCGGGGATACATCATAAAGACTGATGCAAAAAGCATAAATGAAAAGAGTGCATGAAAAACATACTCAATAAATGAAATTAATTTACCAACTTCTAATTGACCTAAATCAATCTGTTTAGCACCAAACCAGATAACTAAAACCATGATAATATTAAACAGAAAATAAAACCCTGGCTGTGCAATAGCTACTAGCTTAAACAGTTTCGTTGAACTGGCAGCATAATTTTCATTCACTTTATCAAAGCGTTTTTCTTCAAATTTTTCATTGACAAATGCTCTAATAACACGCAGTCCAGATAAATTTTCACGTAGGATCATATTAATTTTATCCAAGTTTTGCTGTTGTTTCTCTGATAAAGGTTCTGAAATTCTAGCAATAATAATAACCCCAAGCAACAGAAATGGAATCGCCAAAAAAACAAATTTGGACAATGAGACACTTTCTCGCATAATCATATAAAGACTAGCGGCAAACATCATCGGGGTCATAAAACCTAAACGCAAAAATTGTCCTAAAAACATCATCACTTGATACGCATCATTGGTCGTACGAGTAATCAGCGAGGAAACACCTAACTTTTCATACTCTTGATGGGAGAATGTTTGCATCGTTTCAAACATATCATCTCTAATATCAATAATAATAGCCGTATTCAACTTAGATCCGACATAGGTTAACAACATGTTTAAAGTAACACCTACTGCAATAATAATCAGCATAAAAATCCCCATTAACTTTACGTAATCAAAATTCTTATCCTTAACCCCTACATCAATCATTTTACCAAGTAAGGTTGGCAATCCTAACTCAATAATGATAAAACCAAACACACATAAAAAATTAAGTAACAGCAATTTCTTATGACGCATGGTGTACTTCCACATTAGTTTCAACTAATCATCTCCAATCATTAGATTTTTTTATAACTTGGCATTACTTTTGTTAACCATCTTTCTATAGAATTTTTGATTATGACGCTCCATTTATGCTTATTAAAAAATAATCCCTCTAGCTACAAGGAATTAGTCATAGAATTTTTTATCTAAAAAAACTGACAACTGGTTGCTATACGTGATCGCTTAAAACTAGCCACGTAGTTGCTTAGCCTTTTACTTGCAATCAACCTTATAAAGGTTGACTTGAAGGGTGATAGTAAGTAGCCAGTAAAACAAATTAGTACGGCCCATAGTATTAACTAGTTAAATATATCACATTTTTCCTAGATAAACCAAATATTTCACTGAGTATCTGAAAGAGTCCTCTGGCTGACTTCTAAATTGAATTCTATAATTGCTTTATCTTCCTTAGTGTACTTATTGCTGAAATTATGATAGAATTATTTTAATTGTAACAAACACGTATTTTATCAAACAGTTGACTATGTATGAGTACATACTGACAGATTGGAACAAAGACGAGGTTCCATGGCACTATTAACCCAGAGTTATAGTGAGTTTAATAAAAAAAGCAGGTGAATTTCACCTATCTTTCGTGTGTTCAAATTAATATTTGCACGTCTTAACGTGTATAACATATAGGGTTTGCCATAAGATTTGCTAGTCAGATGAATCCTATGGCGCCTAATAAAAAGGAGAAATGATACATGATTTTTAAAGTTTATTACCAAGAAACAAAAACAAGAAACCCAAAGAGAGAGCAAACTCACTCTCTTTATATTGAGGCAGAAACAGACGTTATCGCTCGCCAACTTGTTGAAGACAATACCCCATATAACATCGAACTAGTCCAAGCGTTAGAAGGTAACCACCTAGACTACGAAAAAGAAAATGCTGAGTTTACGCTTACGGAGTTTAACTAAATGAAGCCCACAATAAAAAACAATGAAACAGGTGTTTTTGGGATTGGTGGATTAGGTGAAATAGGAAAAAATACATACGGGGTACAATTTCAAGATGAAATAATTATCGTAGATGCGGGGATTAAATTTCCAGAAGATGATTTACTTGGCATTGACTATGTTATTCCTGATTACAGCTATATTGTCCAAAATATTAAGAAAGTTAAAGCGCTTGTCATTACTCATGGTCACGAAGATCATATTGGTGGCGTGCCTTACTTATTAAAACAGGTCAATATCCCCATCTATGCTGGTCCACTTGCACTAGCATTAATCAAAAATAAATTAGAAGAACACGGGTTATTACGAGATGCTGAGCTTCATGAAATTAATGAAGACACAATCATTAAATTCCGTAAAACTGCCGTCAGTTTTTTCAGAACAACCCACAGCATACCAGATGCTCTCGGTGTTGTCGTAAAAACTCCTTCAGGTAACATCGTCTGTACCGGAGATTTTAAATTTGACTTCACGCCAGTTGGTGAGCCACCAAACTTACAAAAAATGGCAAAAATTGGCGAAGAAGGCGTTCTTTGCATGCTATCTGATAGTACAAATGCAGAGGTACCTGAATTTACTAAATCAGAAAAAACAATTGGACAATCAATTGAACATATCTTTGAAAAAATCGAAGGGCGAATTATTTTCGCTACCTTCGCTTCTAATATTTTCAGATTACAGCAAACTGCTATGGCTGCTGTAAAAACGGGTCGTAAGGTAGCTGTTTTTGGTCGTAGTATGGAAAATGCTATCATCAATGGACAAAAACTTGGGTACATCAATGTCCCAGACGATACCTTTATTGATGCCCGTCAAATTAATAGTGTACCCGCCAATGAGATGCTGATTCTTTGTACAGGGTCTCAAGGTGAACCCATGGCCGCTTTAAGCCGAATCGCAAACGGAACTCATCGTCAGATTCAAATTCAACCTGGCGACACCGTGATCTTCTCTAGTTCTCCAATTCCTGGAAATACGATGAGTGTCAATCGTGTGATTAACTTGCTTTCCGAAGCTGGTGCAGAAGTCATTCATGGCAAGGTCAACAATATTCACACCTCTGGTCATGGCGGACAACAAGAACAAAAACTAATGCTTAGCTTAATGAAGCCTAAGTATTTCATGCCTGTTCATGGTGAATATCGAATGTTGCGAGTTCATACTCAACTAGCTCAAGATACTGGTGTGCCAAAAGAAAATTGCTTTATTTTAGAGAATGGGGATGTCCTAGCCCTCACGGAAGAAAGTGCTCGAGTTGCAGGTCACTTTAATGCAGGTGATGTTTATGTCGATGGCAACGGCATTGGTGATATTGGAAATATTGTCTTAAGAGACCGCCGAATTCTATCTGAAGAAGGACTTGTCTTAGCGGTCATTACCGTTAATTATGATAAACAGCAAATTATGGCTGGCCCTGATATTCTATCTCGTGGCTTCATCTACATGCGTGAATCAGGTGATTTGATTAACCAATGTCAACGAATTTTAGCTCGTGCCGTAAACAAGGCTTTGAAAGAACCTGACTGTAATGAGGCTAAGTTAAAAGAAGTCATTACAAGTACTCTAGATCCTTTCTTAGTAGAAAAAACAGAGCGTCATCCGATGATTCTGCCTATGGTACTAACCGCTGATAATTAATTAAACTAAACAAAGAAGCACTGACAATTTTCCCTAAAATAATTGTCAGTGCTTCTTTTCATTTTAGCCCCCTAACTCTGGATTCTTTACAACTAAAACATTGCACTTAGCATGTTGAACAACATAACTCGTTGTCGAACCAATTATCAAACGATTAACGACTCCTTTCCCTGTCGCACCAATGATTATCAGCTCTATATCATATTGTTCAGCCACAAATGTTGATATACTCGTCTTAGGATTGCCTAACCTGATTATTGGCACAACATTATCAAGATCATGAGATTTAGCCAGTGCCAAGTACTTATCCATTTCTTTCTCAGCAGCCTCCTCCTCTTCTCTGATGATTTCTCCATACGCAAAAGGACTATAAGAACCTGACTGATCGTTGATCACCTGTAAAATGTGTAAAGAGGCATGATTGCGTTTAGCAACTTCTACAGCATGCTTAAAGGCTAATTCTGAATTCTCGGAACCATCAACAGCAACTAAAATCCGTTGGTAATTACTTAACATAGGAAACAACTCCTCTCTTTTGATACTTATAGTATATCACTAAATAGAGAACGGTTACATTTTAAAGTGGAAATCGCCCATCTATTCTCAACAGAACGAAAATAGATGGGCGACATTTACTATTTCTTTTTAATTTTTCCAGTCCAACCGTTATAGCCACCTTTTAAAATATAGATGTCAGTATAACCATTTTTCCGCAAAATATTAGCTGAACGAATGCTCAACGTCTTCTTTTGATCATACAAAAAGACTGGCAAGTCTTTTCTAAGAGACGAATGAACTTGTTTAAAAGTCGAATAAGGAATACTTCTTGCACCCAAAATATGGCCAGCATCAAAAGCATCTTTTTCACGGACATCAATAATTTGTCCCTTACGCATAATTTCTTTAAACTCTGCTTCTGTTATTGTCTTGGCAGATTTTTTCGCCATCAATCGAAGATATAGTTCATTTCCTGCCATCCATAAAATAATGGCAAATAAAATAATATTGATAATTAAAAATGGGCTAATAGTCACGATATTGCTTCCTCTCTAATAAAAAACTTGATTACTTAAATTGCAAAGCCAAAGAACTCGCACCAATGACTCCCGCTTCGTTCCCTAATTGTGCCAACTTGATTTTGGTACTTTCTCTAACCTGAGGGAATGTAAATTGATCAAAATAACCTTGCACTCGACTTCTTAAGAACTCACCTGCAGCAGATACCCCTCCACCAATAACGATATCAGTTGGATTAAGCATGTTTCCAATATTGCCACACGCTAGACCTAAGTAAAAGGCTACTTTATCCACTACCAATAAAGCAAAATCATCGCCTTCCTCAGCAAGCTCAAAGACCGACTTACTACTCACATCCTGTCCGTCATCTATGATATATTTCAATTTAGAATCACCTGAATATTCCTCCGACATAGTTCGAGCAAGACGAACCACACCAGTTGCACTTGCAACTGTCTCTAAACAGCCTTTTTTACCGCAAGTACAATCAAAGCCATTGATTGGTTCAACTGTAATATGACCAATCTCTCCTGCCGCTCCAACAGCACCATGTAACAAGTTCCCTTCGGCGATAATACCGCCACCGACACCAGTTCCCAAAGTAATAAACGTTACCTCTGGACTGTTCTCACCAGCGCCCTTCCAGCGTTCGCCCAATGCGGCAACATTCGCATCATTGTCAATTGCAAATGGAATCCCTAACTCTGATTCAATTTGCTTCTTAACTTCTTGAAGAGTCTTCCAGTTTAAATTATAAGCCCCGATCACGGTTCCAGCAACGCGGTCAACCGTCCCTGGTGTGCCCATACCAATGCCAATAAAATCCTCTGGTTTCATTTTATACAAGTCAAGACGATGACGAATCGACTGAATGATTTCAGGAACAATCAAACTTCCCTCTTCTTCAATATTCGTTTCGATACTCCATTTTTGCTGAACGTCACCCTCTACTGTTAAAATCGCAAACTTAACAGTCGTTCCTCCTAAATCAATGCCAATTAATTTGCCATCCACAACTTGTTCCTCCTTATTCTTCTCACGCGCCGTTTCAATTCTGTGTTCACGTGTTAAAATTAGTTTCATTTGTTGATATACCTTTAATTCTAAGATACCTGCCTCATACAAACTATCAATCTCAATTCCCATCATCTCGATATCCCATAAACGCTTACCAAGATAAACGATAGTTCCATATGATTTTAAGACTTGCTGGACATCATAAAGTGTTTCCATTTGATGACACTTCCTTATCTTAATTTCTCGCTTCACTGACCCTTTCTCACAAAAAAAGAGCCGACAAGAAAAAGTAAGCTAGTGCTTATTATACCTAATAAGAAGGAGCTTTGGCAATGGTTAACCGAAGAATTACTAGAATTAGTCCCTATTTCAGCAGATTGCTCATAAAAAGAAACCTGAATGGCTAACTGACCACTCAGGCTTCCTCTTTTAGGCTTTAGTTGCTTCTGAACTTCGTTCGATAAAAAACTTAATAAGTAACGGTGAAATTAATGTTGAGATAATAATCGCGACCACAATAGCAGAGTAAATACTGCCAGTAATCAGATCTAGACCTCGACCAAGCTGTACGATGATTAATGCCATTTCTCCGCGGGAAACCATCCCAGCCCCAACAATCCACGAACGGTTGGCCTCAATCTTAGATAAACGACCACTGATATAGCCCCCCAATAATTTGGAAAGAACTGCCGCTACCGATAAGATGATAATAAAAATCGCATGCTCCTTAAAAGCAGAAAACTGTAAATCTAACCCAATTGACACAAAGAAAATCGGAATAAATAGAGAATAGCCAATAGTTGACACTCGACTCTCGACAATATGCTTTGAGCTATGTGAGGAAAGTAATAACCCCATAAAGAAGGCACCAATTACATCACTCATTCCTAATTTTTCAGATAATAAGGCAAAAGCAAAACAAAGGACTAAGGCAACAGCTACTTCTGCTTCCGTCGCAATCAGTTTTTTAGCCACTTTCATAATTGGGTTGAGTAAAAACTTAGCAAACAAATAGATGATCACAAAAAATAATAGTTTAGTTCCGAATAAGTCCCAGAAGAACTGCCCATTAAAAGTAATCACACCATTCATGTTGACAATCGTTGAAAAAATACTGACTAATAATACAACCACAATATCATCAACCACAGCAGCACCTAGAATAATAGAGCCTTCTTCCGTATCCAGACGACGATATTCTTTTAGTACTTGGACAGAAATACTCACAGATGTTGCACTGAACACTATACCTAAAAAGATGGAACTAATCAGTGACAAGTTAAATATCGTCCCCACAAGTCCGCACAAAATTAGTGGAAAAAGGATTCCTAAAATGGCAACGGAAATTGACGGCTTTAGATATTTTTTCAATAAATTGAAATCACTCTCCAAGCCCGCCAAGAACATCAATAAAACAACACCAATCTCTGAAAATAAATGTAACGCATCTGTCGGTTGAACCAAATTAAATAAAGCAGGTCCGACTATAATCCCGACTAACAATTCACCAATAACAGCAGGTATCCCAATCCTGCTACACAGATGGCTAGCAACTTTGGTTCCTAAAAGAATCACGATAATAGCAATAATCATTGTTTCAAACATTGTAAAACTCCTTTCTCTACACAAAAATAGACAGTCTGACTTTCTGTTTTCTTCCCGCCCTTTGAAGAAAAAACCTTGAAAGCATAGCTGCCCAACCGAAACGCCTATTTACTTTTTATTTTTATCACTTATTTAGTATGCCATGAAAAATGAAAAATATCAAAATTTTTGCGTGTTTTTTTTCAATTCTATTACAATTATTAAAAAAAACCTTTAACGGCTTCTCTTAAGAAGTCTGTTAAAGGTCATTATTAAAAACCTAACACATCTCTAAATCCATACAATAAACAAAAGACAATCAAGAAAACAAACATCAAACCAAATCTAATTCGCCGATGGATATCATGAGAACTCGCTTCATAATGAGTTCCTTTGAGTGCTGGGATAGAGATCACGAAGCCCAATAAGAATCCTCCTAGCGCTCCGCCAACATGACCTAGTATATCAATCCCACTACTAAATAAATTCATCACTAAATTTAGAATAATTAATGTTAACATTCGTTGAGACATCAATTGGATCATTGGATGATGAGGATATACTCGGCCAAGTGCAACAAAAATACCAAAAAGACCAAATAAAGAGGTACTAGCCCCGGCAGAAATTGAATTAGGATTACCAAAAGCAAAACTCAACGCATTTCCAGCAACACCCGTAAGTAAATAAATAGCTAAAAATCGCCAATGCCCTAATATTCCTTCTAATTGTATTCCAATAAAATAGAGGGTTACCGAATTAATAATTAAATGCATAAAACCAATGTGAACAAAAATCGGCGTAATAAAACGCCAGTACTCATGAAGATGGGTCACCATCACTTTAACCATCGCCCCATGAGAAATCAAAATACTGACATCCTCAGAACCATTAATTCCTAGTCCCGATCCTAACCCAACAATTGTCATCGAAAGAAAAACAATGATTTGAATCCCTAATAACAACCAGACCATCAAGGGCATGTTTTTAATTCTTTTCAACTTCATTTCTGTTTGATAATTCATTAAATCCTCCTTACATCTCTAGCTTATTCTAAAAATAAGTTGGCAACAGCTATATCAAAGCTCCCTGGTTCCCATGCTTGATTAACTTGTTCTTTAAAAACTAAGCTACAGGTTTTACCAGAATAATCAGCCAAGTAACGATCATAATAGCCTGCTCCAAACCCAATTCTGTAACCGTCTAGCCTAAAAGCCACGCCTGGTACAATCAATAAATCAAGATGACTTCCCTCCATTATATCACCTTTCACTGGTTCCTTGACGCCAAAGTTACTTTCTTCATAAATTGTTCCAGAAGTAATCTTAATAAAATCCATTTTCCAATTTGAACCGGTTTTTGGAACCGCAATCACTTTATTTTCTTGCCATCCTTTCTCAATAATCTGCTGAGTCGATAGCTCTAATCCCATACTAAGTGTTACCCCAACACTTTTGGCTTCTTGCCAAATTGGTGATTGAAACAATTGACTAATAAGAGAATTTTCTTGCTGTTGTTTGCTTTTTTCATCTAAACTTAACACTCTTAATTTGCCGAGTACCAATTGGCGAACGCTTGCCTTATCCATATCACACCTACTTTCAAGTTAATGGTAACTTGTAACTACTACGATTATCTATCACAAAGAATATAAAAACAACTACTAAAGATAAATTTCTTTTGCTAGTATTAGTAAAGTAATTGTTTTAGATAACGAAACAAAAAATTATATTCTTGCTTCGCGACTTATCATATAATGGAAAGATAATACTTTTCAGAGTATGGAACAGGAGTGTGTTTTATGATTTTAATAGGGTCATTAGTAAATGGATTAGCTATCATTTTTGGAAGTTTAATGGGGATTGTCTTACGTAATATCCCAGAAACAACAAAAGAATCAGTCACAAAAGGAATTGGCTTAGGTGTGATTGTTTTAGGCATACAAATGGCTTTCAAAACAACGTCTTTTATTGTTATTCTAATCAGTCTTTGCCTAGGTGTGATGATTGGTGAGTTTTTGAAAATTGAAAACCGGATGGAACAACTTGGAATGTTTTTAGAAAAACGCTACGCAAAACCGGGCAATAATTTTGCAGAAGGCTTTGTGACTGCCTCTCTTATTTTTGTCATTGGCTCCATGGGGATTATTGGCGCAATTGAAAGTGCCGTCTCATTCAACCATCAAACATTATTTACTAAGTCCGTAATGGATGGTTTTATGGCTATTATGCTAACAGCAACCCTCGGCTCAGGCGTGCTTTTTTCGGCCTTTCCAGTTTTTCTATATCAAGGAATGATCACATTATTTGCTAGTGTCATTGTTCGATATATTCCAAAAGAATTATTAGATCTTATCATGCTAGAAATTAGTTCAATAGGTGGTTTAATGATCTTAGGGATCGGCTTAAATATTATGAATCTAACAAAAATTAGAGTCTCAAATTATTTACCTGGCCTGCTTATATTAATTATCATTGTCACAGTTAAATTCTACTATTTTTAAATAAGAATGACATGCTCTAACAAACAGAAAACATCACAGATCGACTAAATCAAGCCTCATAATACAATAAGGAGTTATATAGCAGACATGTTAACAATCAAAAAATTACGAACGAAACTACTGCTTATCGTAGTGGTGGGGACTTTATTTTGTTTTACGATGATTGCAATTCCCTTATTTCATCCACAGCAAATAAACAATTTCTTTGCAAATAATTACGGAGCCATCGTTGGAGATAGTCGTGGTGATTGGACAGATTTTGATTTTAAAAAGCAACAAGCATTTAGCTTAACTAATAGTGATATGAGAATTTATTACGCCAAAAATGGAAGTTTCAGTTTAGAACCTGGGCCATATAGAACGGATCACGTCTCTTATGATGTCACTTATCACTCAATCTATGATGACTATTTTAAGCATTTTTCTAACCAGAAAGTTTCTAAATGGGAAATTATTTCTCATCACTATCTCGTTACAAAAAAACTATCTAGTGATGACCTATTAAAAATTTATTTTGATCATGACTACTTGCCTGAAAAAGCCGAGTTCTATACAAATGGACAAGATGAACTATTCACAATAGAGTACCAATTTGTTGAGCAATCAGACTATGATACCGTCCAAGTAGATGAAACAGAAGTAAATGCGGATATATGGGAAAAACTAACTGAAGATTAACTTTTCTCTCTCAAAAAGTAAAAAAGCTAGAAACCTTAATACATAAGGCTTCTAGCTCACTCTTGCAACTAATTATTTTGTTTCACGGTGTAGCGTTACTTTACGCTCACGTGGACAATATTTTTTCACTTCCAAACGATCTGGATTGTTACGTTTGTTTTTATTTGACAAGTAGTTACGCTCTTTACACTCTGTACATTCTAAAGTAATATGAACTCGCATGATATTCCCTCCAAACATTTCAAGACTATGAGTAGATTCTCTCACCTCAAATATCATATCATTTTTTTTTATCAATTACTAGCCTTTTGGGAAAATTTGTTAAGTAGAACTACTTTACAAGCAAAAATCGTAGTAATCAAAACAACTGTCTCATCTATTCTCTTCTAATCACTCAAAAAAAAAGGCAAATCACTAGGATTCACCTCTCATATTGTCACTTATTATTTTTCATAAAAGTCATAATACGCATTTAGAATTTCTGCCGTAATATTTGTATTCAAACGATCTTTTTCATCCTTTATATGAGGAATGATAATCGTCACCGCCACTTTTGGGTCCTCATAAGGCGCATAAGCCACCATTGTGCTATTGATAAGTTCAATTGGATTCTTCGGATCAAGAGGATTTTCTTTTGGTACTTCAGCTGTTCCTGTTTTACCAGCTGCTGTGTATCTTGTCGCAGGCATGCTTGCAGCGGTTCCGCCACCATTAATTACTTGATACATCCCCTGTTGAATAATCGATAACTGTTCCGGTGTCCCAACTGATGTCATCTCTTTAGGCTCAATTTTCTGCTCTAATTCTCCTAACGCCCCGTCTGGATCATTTCCATAAATCCCTTGAACTACATGGGGAGCAACTTTAACACCATTATTAGCAATTGTGGAAATATACTGTGCCACCTGCATCGGTGTATAAGAATCAAAGTTACCATAAGATAAATCGAGTAAGTTACCCATTCTACCTGCTTTCAAATTTCCATCACTGTCAAAGTTTGTTCTAGAAATAAAGCCGGCACTTTCTCCCGGTAAATCAATCCCTGTCAATGTCCCTAAGCCAAAATCTTCATACGTCGTTCGCAAAATATCAAAAACCTCAGGATGCGAGCCTAAAATCATATTTGGCGTATAAGTCTCTCCCATTAAAGCAAACGCAATTTTCATCATATAAACATTGGAAGATTCTCTTAAAGCGTCTATCGCCGTCATTGAGCGTGCGCCATAGGTGAAAACCGATTTCTTAACCGGGTCACCTTGTAACTGAATCACTTCATCAACTAGAGCTTGGTTACCAGAAATAACACCATTGTCATAGCCTGCCATAATGGTTGCTCCCTTAATAGAAGAACCGGGTGTAAAGACGCTGTTAATTGTCCCTAGAGTATCATCTTTCAACTCTCCTGTCTCCTCATCACGCTTCAAGCCAACCATTGCGTTAACTTCGCCCGTTCGAGGATTATTTACAACCGCGTAAATGCCTTCTGAATACTGAGTTTTTCCACTGGCTTCGATAATACTGTAATTTCGACGAAGGATCTCTTCAATCCTTTTCTGAAATTCCATATCAATCGTTAAAACCAAATTTTTTCCTTTTTCTCCTTGATAAACTTTCTTTTCTGATTCAATCGCATTCTTTTGAGTATCAATAATGATTTCAGATTGAGATTTAGTCCCTCTTAAGACCGGTTCATATTCTTTTTCCAAATAGCTAAGTCCAACTCGGTCATTACGCGCATATCCTTTAGCCAGATATTTCTCGCTTTCCTCTTCTGGAAGACCCGTTTTTTCTGACGAAACAATCCCTAAAATACTACTCATAAAGTCACCTTTAGGGTATTCACGTTCCCAATCCATCCCTGTCGAAACGCCAGGGATATCTGTCGTATGTTCGCCAATAATCGCAATTTCTTCTTTAGTCACGTTTTTATTTTTAATATAGACAGGCGTCATCGCATAAGCACCGTTTATTTTTTTAAAGACAGTCGCCGCCTTCATAGTAGCCTCGTCAAATTGAATTTCTTCTGGCTTAACCTTTGCCACTGTATTTTTATAAACCTCTGAATTAGATAACTTAGGATCACTTTCTTTATCTGATAAACGAGATTGAGCTTCCTTCAAATTGGCTTCGTCTGCTAACCAAAAGTCCTTTTTGTCTCGTTCAGTCAAATCCTCTGGCTCAATCACAATGAGTTCAGCAATTTTTCTCGATGCCTCTAGCATCTCCTGAGATTTCATAGTTTGTTTTTTAGTATAAATAATGGCTTGATTGGCTTGATTTCCTACCAGTACTTCGCCTTTAGCATCGTAAATCATCCCCCGAGGCGCATTTCCTTGAACCACTGACTTTTGTGTCCATTCAATTTTTGTCTCAAAATAAGCCCCATTAGCAATTTGTAAATAAGCAAGTTGGACAAGTAATGTAACAAATAACGCAAACACAATGAAAAAGAGAAAGTTTAGACGGAAAGGAATATGTGATTTCCTATTTCCCTCCTTATTAGTAGCTTTTTGTAGTGATTTATTAGATAATTTAAATTGTTTTTTTTGTGTTTCTTTCATAAGATCTTTTTCCTTCCAATCAGATGACTAACTTTATTTAGCATCTTTTATTTTACCTAAAAAGGACGTCAATAAAAAGCCTAATAGAAAAATTTTAAGGCAATTTAAAGAAAAGTTAGACACTCCCAAGAAGTATCTCATTTATTAAGGTAAATGGCAAATAGAAATAGAGCCATTTTCATTCTAAATTAATTAAACGAAATGACGTTCTATCTCTCATTTTTTGTATGACTCAAACACTTAATACGTGAAAATCAATCCAGCAAAAAAACATTAACGGTCACCCCCTCATCCTCAATACTTTTAGTTGTCCTCTCCCCTGTTATCTTTGAAAAATAGAAACCCAAAATCATGCCTGATACTGTCACGCATATAATAACACCTTTCAATCTCGCTTTGTATCATTTAAAAGAACAAATGATCCAATGCGTGAAATCATCACTCATCACTGTTTTTTCACAAACAACACACTCACTAATCGTAACCTTATCGAAGGTTTTCCGCACATTCTAACCTATCCACTTATACCTAAAAGAAACGTTTGAAAAATAGAAACCCAAAATCGTGCGTGATACTATCAGGCATATAATAACACCTTTCAATTTCACTTTATATCATTTAAAAGAACAAGTGGTCCGATGCATGAAATTATCACTCATCACTGTTTTTTCACAAAAATCCTCGTTATATATCCGCTGACTTAGCTAATGTCTTGTTATGACTAAAAATTGTTCATTAATTATAGCACGTATTCTCTTATTTTAGTGACTTTCTGTCAACCTTTCAAAAGTTACACAATCGCCTCTCAGAAACGCCATAGAACTTACTTTCTAGTTCTAAAAACAACGAGTTTGTGCATCATTCAGTATCATACTTTTAAGAATGGAAAACTCTCCTTCACTTTCAATTTGATTCTGCCTATCAAAGTGGTCTGGCTTTTTAATACAAAAAGCATGGTGAGAGTGACTAAATCTAACTCTCACCATGCTTTTATCTTAGCTTTACCCTTGGCGACTAAAGTTGTTAACCTCAGCAACTACACTATCAACAAACATAGATACTGACAATGAATTAGTTTCTTTACTACCATAGCGACGAATATTTACTTCGCCAGCGTCAACTTCTTTATCGCCTACTACTACTTGGTAAGGAATCTTATTTGTCTGAGACGCACGAATCTTATAGCCCATTTTCTCATTACGTTCATCTACTTCAAAACGAAGTCCCTGTTTAGACAATTGTTCTTTAATTTCATACGCATAGTCCATATGCAAGTCATTATTAACTGGAATAATGGTTCCTTGCACAGGAGACAACCATGTAGGGAATGCCCCTTTATGGACCTCAGTTAAATGAGCCACAAAGCGTTCCATTGTTGAAACAATTCCTCTATGAATTACTACAGGACGATGAGAGTTTTCGCCATCCTCACCAACATACGTTAAATCAAATCGTTCTGGTAATAAGAAATCGATTTGAACTGTTGAAAGAGTTTCTTCGATTCCCATCGCAGTCTTAACTTGAACATCTAATTTTGGACCATAAAAAGCGGCTTCTCCCTCAGCTTCAAAATAGTCAATCCCAGCTTCATCAGCTGCTTCTCGTATTAAAGTCTGTGCCTTTTCCCACATCTCGTCATCATCAAAATACTTATCTGTATTTTTAGGATCACGTAAGCTCAAACGGAAACGATAATCAGTAATATTGAAATCAGCATAAACTCCAGTCATTAATTCCAAGGTACGAATAAACTCATCTTTAATTTGATCTGGTCTTACAAATGTATGACCATCATTCAAAGTCATTTCACGAACTCGTTGTAAACCTGATAAAGCACCACTCTTCTCATAACGGTGCATCATTCCCAGCTCAGCGATTCTAATCGGTAACTCACGATAGCTATGAATATCATTTTTATATACCATCATATGATGGGGGCAGTTCATCGGACGTAAGACTAACATCTCACCGTCACCCATATCCATTGGCGGGAACATGTCCTCATGATAGTGGTCCCAATGACCTGAAGTTTTATAAAACTCAACATTTGCCATGATAGGTGTGTAAACATGTTGATAACCAAGAGCTACTTCTTTATCAACAATATAACGTTCAATTGTACGACGGATTGTTGCACCGTTAGGCAACCAGAAAGGCAAACCTGAGCCAACATCAGAGTTAGTCATGAAAATGCCTAATTCTTTCCCTAATTTACGGTGATCTCGTTCTTTCATCTCTTCACGGAATTGTAAATAATCTTTCAACGCTTTTTTATCAAAGAACGCTGTCCCGTATACTCGTTGCATCATTTGATTATCAGAATTACCACGCCAGTAAGCTCCTGCTACTGACAATAACTTAAAGACTTGAATACGACCAGTTGAAGGAACATGAACCCCACGACATAAATCAACAAAATCCCCCTGATCATAAACCGTGATTTCCTCATCAGCCGGCAAATCAGTAATTAACTCAACTTTATAAGGGTCTTCTTTGAATAACTCTAAGGCCTCTTCCTTGGAAACTACTTTACGGACAATTGGGTTATTTTCCTTAACAATCTTCATCATTTCCGCTTCGATTTTTGGTAAATCTTCTTCAGAAATCGGATTCTCGCCATTGTCAGTATCGTAATAAAAACCGGTATCAATTGCTGGTCCAACACCAAAATGAATCTCAGGGTACAAACGACGAACCGCATTTGCCATTAAATGCGCTGTTGAATGACGTAAAATTTGCAACGCATCTTCGTGATCTGGTGTCACGATTTCAATCTCCCCATCTACCTCTAAGGGACGGATCAAATCCACCAGCTCACCATTGTATTTTCCAGCCAAAGCTTTTTTAGCTAAACTTTTGCTGATACTTTCAGCAATTTCAACTGTTGTTGCGCCAACAGGAAACTCCTTTTTAGCACCATCTGGAAATGTAACATTAATCATTGACATCTAACTTCCTCCTTTATTTGACAAGTCTTTTATTGGAATGACTGCTTCACACTTAAAAACTAATCGCCAATACACTCTCTTAACTATTAAAGATACTCCCTCACAAATAAAAAAACGTCCTAATATGCTGCAATTGCAACATATTAGGACGATAAATTCGTGGTTCCACCTAACTTCAGAATAACATCTAATCAGACTTACTCTCTCACTTCGCGATAACGGAGCGACCGACTTAGTTTCAAACTAAATTCTCAAAAGTGGTCAACTTGTATGCTTATCTAGGAAACTTTCAGCTGTGTTTTCCCTCTCTGATTGACAGTTCATAAAGTTGGTGTCTTTCTCATTGATAGTTAATTGGTTGAATTAATTTAAACACGAATTCAGATTAATTGCAAGACTAACGTCATAATAAATTTAATTTGTGACGTCTCCCCCGTGACCATAGTCTTCTTTTTTCATGTCGCTAATCACAATCGTAACAGCCTCTTTCTTAGCACCTGTCGTTCTAACAACTGCTTCGGTCACTTCTTTTATCAAATTTCGCTTTTGCTCAGCTGTTCGACCTTCCATCATTTGAATATTAACAATCGGCATACGCTTTTCATCTCTTTCTATTTAGTATTATCTACAAGTTTACCATAGCCAAGCCACCTCTGCTACAGCTGATTTTTCACTTTACTAACGCCATTCTTTGCAAATTGGACAAAACCAAAGGCGAATGAAACCATAGAAAAAAGAAAGAAAAAAATAACAGCTAGTTTCAAATTAGCAACCGTCGCTAACGTAGTAAAGATAACCGTTGTAATAGGTGGAGTTACTAATAGAAGGGTATTGACTCCACCACTAATTGTTCCTAATTTTTCTACCGGAAATTGACTGATTAATAGAGCATTTAGTTTGGGAGAGGCCGAGCCAATCAACAAACCAAGCACAATTAACAAAAGTAATAATAACCATAATTGCTTACCAAACATGGCTATTGCGATCCCTGTGTTTGCAAGAAACATACCTTGACAAAGGCTGCTCAAAGAAACGGCTGACAACACACGCGGCCCCCACAAGCTTCCAAAAATAACACCTGTGCTGATTAGCCCCTGAGTCAAAGCAAATGTAAAAGCAAAACTTTGAATAACTAATTGAGGATTTTGTGACAACAAAAGGCTTATTAATGGAACCAAAACAGACAGAGCCCCATTAGCAATCGCAAATAATATAATCACTCTAAAAACAGAACGATTTTTGGTTATTTCTTGAAGTGAGCTTACAATTTGCTGAAACAGCCTCCTTAATGAAAATTTTTCGCTTTTTGCTTCACTAAGATGATCTTTTTCAATCATTTCTAATACTTTTTTCATGGAAAGTATTAGGCTAACACTAATAAAAAAAGTGCCACTATTTATCCAAGCTAACACATCATAAGAGACAATACCAATCAAATAAGCGCCAATAAACTGTGCCAATAACCCTACTAAATTAGTCACAGCCCCATTTAATCCTTGTGCTTCTTCAAGTTCATCTCGCTCTACTATAAACAAAATAAATGGTGTCATCAATCCACTTGAATACTTGCCAAGACAATCAGAGAAGAAGTTGAGCAGACAAATCCCAGCTAATAACTGAAGCGATGGCTGAAAACCAATCATGATCCCCACTACCACATACAAAAGACCACGAATAACACCATTAACCATCGTTTTTACTGTTTTATTTCGACTCATATCTGCTAGACTTCCTGTTACAATAAAAAATAAACTTGGTATTGCTTCTGATAAACTAACCATCGAAATTGCTAGACCAGAATTAGTAAACTGACTAGCATAGCTCATCAAAGCCACATAGTACATTGAATCTCCTAAGGTTGAAATAAAATTATTAGTAAGAAATTTACGATAGACCGGGTTCTTTTTTAGTACATTCATTTGGCATCCTCCTAGGCTTAACCACTCACTTTCATGCAAATGGCTAGTTAATAATAGTAAGTCTACCGTGCTTCAATCTGTTGTAGAAAAAAAGTCTTATATTCTGGACCAAGTTTTCAAAATGTATGATACAATTTAACAAAATAACTTAAAAGGACCGCTGACTATGATAAACTACGGCGAGACAATTCGTAAAATCCGTCTAAATAAAGGCTTCTCTCAAAAAGAAATCTATACTGGAATCGTCTCAAAATCATATACAATTGAATTTGAAAAAGGAAAGCATGATATGGGGGTTACTTCTTTTGTCCAAGTTCTTGAACGTCTTTACATTAGCTTTGAAGAGTTTTCTTTCATTCATAATAATTATCAGAGAGAGTCTGAATCTAGCTTCTTATCTCGCTTTGGTGATGCTGCTAATCAAGGAAATTTAGAAGACTTAAAACAAATTGAGAGAGAGTTAGTTAACACTTCTAGCGAGCAAAATCGCCTGATTATGGCCTTAACTCGACTGTCGATTTATTCGATCGAGCATCAAGATGAGGAACTCCTTCAACACTATCCTCCCAAAGAAGTTAAATTGTTACAAGACTTTTTAATGAGGTTAGATTCATGGACTTTTCAGGAGATTATTATCTTCGTCAATAGCGGAGTCTACTTTGACTATGAAGTTCGCTGCCAATTAATGAACACTGTCACTAAAAAAATAACCAAATATCAAGAATTCAACTTATACGGTAAAGCCTTCTCCGCTTTAATTGTTAATTTTTTGAGTGACGCCTTCATGCTTGAGGATCGGATTCACATTACGCCCTATCTAACATTACTTGACGATTTAACCCACGATATTACTTTGTCCTTTCAACGGGATTTTTACCTTTTTTATACCGGGCTATACGATATTTTATGGGGAGACTATGAAGCTGGACTCGCGCTCTGTCAGATGATTATTAGTCATATAGACTGTTTAGGTCATGATTTTTTTGCACGAAGCTTAACCCAACTTTTGGAAAGTATCTGCCGAAAAAAAACTGACTGATACTTTACAATTAAATTGAATAGTCTTATACTTCTTATTAGACAGCTTTTAGTTGCCGGCTTAGCTCAGTTGGTAGAGCATCGCACTCGTAACGCGGAGGTCACAGGTTCGACTCCTGCAGCCGGCATACTGTAATATCGAGCGGTAAAAATTGATTTAGTCCATGATTTATCAAACAAGAAATAATAAAAAAACAAGAATCTCAATAATTCGTAATTTATCGAGATTCTTGTTTTCTATTTTATCACTGCTTTAAAAAATGAATCAGATAAATACTCTTTTCCAGTGGTTAAATCGTATTGAATTAATTGGTAATCTTTAAGAATTTCTTTGGTTTGATCATCAAGTTCACTATAAGCTTTTGCTTGGCCATTAACATAATAAACTTCTCTATTGTATGCCTGTACATGCTTAAATAATTCTTCTAAGACAGCATAATACGCTGATAGCTTAGCACTATTTTGTTGGGCTACTAAATTAGTAAAGAATATAGGACTCACGATAGGAAAATCAATTGACTGACTTCTTCCATGATTGGAATATATAAAGAAGTCTGTACCAAATTTTTCAAAATCATTCATTTTATCAGCGTACTTGCTCATAAATCCAGGAATGTGATCACCATATAACAGTACTGTTACATCATCAGCCATGAGCTCTATTTGATCTAAAAAGTTTTTAGTAGCTTCATCTGTTGCTTTAACCCTATCTAAATAATTATTAAACGTCACCTTATCCTCAGCTTCCAAATTGAAAGCAGGCTCTTCCTTGCTTCGTCTATCGATAAACTCAGTTCCATACGGTAAATGGTTTTGCATTGTTGTCAATTGAATGAATCCAACTTCATCTTTTTTTAGCTCATCTAATGTTTCCTGATACGCCGATTCATCTGTAATATTCACGCCATTATGAGTGTCTGTATAAGTTAAATTGCCTTCATATATGAACTCATCGAAACCAAAATTTTTAAAAACATCTATCCGTTTATACAATCGAGGTGAAAAAGGGTGTATAGCAATTGCTTGATCTCTAATCGAATTTCCATTTTTATAAAAACTCACAACAGTTTCGTCATTTGCCTGACTATGTGCAAATGAAATATAGGCACTAGATATTTGAGGTTGAAAATTAGCCATTGCTAATCCTGTCAAAGCTGCATATTCCGTATTCGCAGTCCCTCCCCCAAGATTTGTAGATAGCATCTTTCCAGAATATGTCTTTTCCATAATTTTATCAATTTCTGGCAGAGGAGAATCGTTCATTTCTAACAACTCAACCTTACTTGGGTTGAACAGACTTTCACTTAAAATATAGACCAGTTTAGAATCTGAAAAATTCCTCTCTCTTGTCAGGTTAATTTGAGAAGCAGCTTCCAAATACTTGGCTTCAATTTCTTTCATCTTTTTTTTAGAATACTCAGGTATTACCGCCATAGGTTTAACTGGCATATTATATAGAAATCCTGTTACGAAGCCATTAACTTGATAATTAAGTAACTGATTGTATCCAACAAATTGGCTAGTATCAGCATTTAGCATCTCAGCAGCCTTGGGTGAGTCATTAAAATTATACGAAAAATATAAAATATACCCTGAACTAATTATTGCAATAAATCTACCCACGGAATAGACGTACTTTCCAATACTTTGTTTTATTTGAATATCCCGCAATCTAAGAATTGTTGCATATTTTTGTAAAAGTACTCTTTTAATTAAAAAGTAATAGATAGTTGTTCCTAAACTAGCCAGAATTAATATATTGACACCTAGTTCAATATATCTAGATTCAATCATTTCTAATAATTCTTGAGATTGGCCAATCATTTGAAGTTCCTGTGGAAACACAGGTTCTTGTCTCAGTTCAACCTTTTGATTATTTGCAAAAACTAGTAAACTCATCAAAAGACTATACCAAACTGTCGTAAAAAAAATTTTCCTGTTAAGCTCCAGAAAAAAATAAATACTACAAAAAGAATCAAAAAACCTTTAAAAACACTCGTCTGAAATTCAGACACGCGCATTTCGATTTCGAAACCAACAAACAAGCTTTTCTGCAAACAAACATTAAAATAAACTGAAAGAGCTAAAGCTACAAATAATTTTATAATAAGTAATAGAAAACGACTAGCTTCATATCCTATAATGCCAGGCGTGATTTTTTGAATCATTAGTCTATTTTCAATTTTTTTTTCTTGCCGATAATTACTGGCTTTTGTTATTTTTTTAGAAAAAAAATAACAAATTTTTCCTATTACATTCTTAATAATCTCTTGTATCTTGATTCTTTTCACCCCTTTTCCCCCGACTCCTTAAGTAACCTCGATTTTTGTTCTTTCTGACTGAAGATTACAATTGGAGTCAATTATAAATTAACATTATTAATATACCATCATTCTCAATATTATCAACCTTTATTTCAAATTAAATTTATATTTATCTCAATTTATAGAATCAACCTCATGGCTCATCATACATAACTAATTCCCTTTCTATTTTACTTATCTAAAAAATATCGCTACTTATTCTTACCTTTCCCCACCCACAGTTTAACAAAAATTTATCGTTTAAATAATAAATACTTCATAACTTTACGCTATTATATGCACATTATACCAGTAAACTACCCCTTACTTTCAGTTTACAAAGGAGATGAATAGATGAAAAAAATCAAAAAATGGCTAATTGGGATAATCATTATCGGTCTCGCATATGGTGGCGTGGTCTTTGGTTTGATTATGAGCGATGTTAAAGAGCAACCTGCTCCCCATGCTGACTCATTAATTATTTTAGGCGCTCAAGTACGGGGGACTCCTGCTAGACCAAGTGCCGTTTTAAAAGAACGTCTTGATGCCGCTTTAAACTATATTGAAAAAAATCCTGAAACGACAATTATCGTTTGTGGTGGAAAAGGAGAAGATGAATCTGATTCTGAAGCTAACGTAATGGCTAATTATCTGATTGACCATGGTGTGGCGGACACTCGAATTATTCGGGAAGATGATTCCACCCGAACTATGGAAAATTTGATGAATGCTGAGCGGAAGACTACCTTAGGGGAAACGGTTATTGTATCAAATGATTTTCATATTTATCGAGCAAAAATGTTAGCCAAGCGTATTGGAATTGATAATGTTAGCGGCTTAGCGGCTAAATCTACCTCTTCTGCCAAATACAAAACCTACGCCAGAGAAATAATTGCTCTCGGATACGGTCTCATCTTTGACTGGTAACTAGATAGTCCTACAAGATAAAAAGAATCTTACTTTTAGTGAGCATTTAATTTTACTTATTATTTGTAAGATTATATACTGTAAAAGTATTAAAAATTCAGAAAAAAAGTAAGGAACTTTCAATTCAGAAAATTGAGAGTCCCATAACACGATGAGGAGAAATTAATCATGACAACATTTATCGACACACTAAAAAACAGACGTTCAATCTACGGGATTGGCAAAGACATTTCTATTTCAGAAGCTGAATTAGAAACATTAATTCAAACAGCCGTTAAAGAAAGCCCATCTTCATTTAACTCACAAACATCACGAGTTGTAATACTTTTGGATGATGCTCATGCTAAATTGTGGAATATTGTTGAAGCTGCCTTAAAACCATTAACACCTGCAGAAGCTTTTCCAAGTACACAACAAAAATTAGCTAGCTTTGCTGCTGGTAAAGGAACTGTACTATTTTTCGAAGATACTGATATTGTGAAATCATTACAAGACCAATTCGAATTGTATGCTGAAAACTTCCCAATCTGGTCAGATCAATCAACTGGAATTGCTCAACACTCTGTTTGGGTAGCTCTTGCTGAACAAAATATTGGGGCAAGTTTACAACATTACAACCCAGTTATCGACGCTGAAGTAGCTGCAACTTGGGATATTCCAGCTAACTGGAAATTAACAGGACAAATGCCATTTGGTTCTATTGAAGCACCTGCTGGCGAAAAAGAGTACATGGACGACAGCGCTCGTTTCCGTACAATTAAATAGGCTGCTGACTCTCTTTACATAAAAGTAAGTGGAGGATGAGGACAATTGTCCTTATCCTCCACTTATTTTACGTCTATTAGGCGAGAATTGAGCTGAAATATCTACTTTTTTCTCCCTGCTTCACAAAATCATTTTACTTAAAAATAGCAAATGAAACAACTTGTCCTTGATCACACGATTTAAACCCATGTTTCTCATAGAAATAACGAGTATCAGGCTTCTCCTCTGTCATTAAAACAATTTGACGAACCGTTTGATACTCATCTAAAATTCGCGTAATCAACTCAGAACCTAGCCCCTGACCTTGAAGTCTTGGTATCACTAAAATATCTTGAATATAAACAATTGTTTGTCCATCTCCAATCACCCTAATTAATCCCACTAGCTGATTATCCTCCCAAGCAGTCACCACCTTCAATGAATTAGCAATTCCCTTTTGCAAAGTAGCTAAATTCTCAGTATACGCACGCCACCCTACACTTTTGTACAATGACAACAATTGTTCAGAATCAATCTGGCTTGTCTCTTGGTAAACTCTAGCCATCTTCTCCGATCACCTCCACATAACCTTCCGAATTAATATTAACAATTTGGCCAGTAAATTGCCGAGCATTCTCTACATAAGCCTCAGCGTTTTTAGTAATCCCAACAATTTCTTCTGCAGATAAATGGCGGATGAATTTCGCTGGACTTCCCATAATCAATGAATTTCCAGGTAGTTCTTTATTTTCAGTTACCAATGAATTAGCCCCAATAATCGTGTTCTCCCCAATAACAGCATTATTCATAATTGTCGCACCCATTCCCACTAAAACATTGTCCTTAATTTGACAACCATGAATGATACAATTATGCCCAACGGTTACATTTTTTCCAATTACTGTCGGACTATCAACATCCACATGTACGACAGCTCCATCTTGAATATTAGACCCTGCGCCAACTTCAATCTCATTATAATCCCCTCTTAAAACAGCTTGAAACCAAACATTACTCGTTGATGCTAATTTTACCTTTCCTACAATATCAGCACTTTTAGCAACAAATATTGACTTATCTATCATTTTTTAGTCTCCTTGTATTCGTAGTGTGATAAAAATTGGCTTTCTAGTTAGAGGTAGCTCATCTTCTTCAATCTCCATCACCTTTTTAATATCCTTTATTTGAATGACACTCATCTTTCCAGAAGCCTTTAATTCAACCGCAAGTATCTTTTTGGCATTCATTTCATCCACTAATTGCATAAAAAGAAGACGAATGGCTTCTTTAGTGTCTCCTTCAGTAAAGTAACGGTCGTTCTCAATCGTTGAAATTTCAATATAATGCAAGATAATCTCTCCTATTCTCATATCTTCTTTATTCTTAGCTATTTCCAGTTACTTGGGCTCCATAAAGAACCATCTAGCTCCCCTTCAAGCTGCTCTTGTCGTTGGTCTTGCTCCAAAACCAGTTCAATAGCCGCCAAAAATAACGCTTTTTGTTTATAATCTCGACTAACCTCTTCCATCTGTTGAAGCTCTGCTACTAACCACTCTGTCACGCTCATCACCTTCTCTTTTTAATACTCATCCAACGTCATTTTCAGCTCTGCCAATGTCGTTTGGCGTTCAGCAATTTCAATAATAAGCGACTCCAAAAGCTCATACTTATCATTTGGCAAATACGTTCTATCTACACGTTCTAATTGATTAATTAACCACGTTGTACGATTATTGAGCGAGCTTGGTTGCTCACCAGTCAAATAATACTGATAATTTACTAATAATCTCTTCTTTTCTCGTTCTGATAAATAGGCGAACTGATGAATGGCTAAAGCAGGCAAATAAGTCATGCCCATATGATTAGCAATCGCCTGATAAGGACGAGTCAGCTCATCAATGGTATAGCCCTCTTTACCACCAGCTCGATAGGCCATTTCATTGATCCCAACCGTAAGTACTAACCCAAAATCCTTTCCTTTCAACATACTTCCTTCTAATTCATAAAAATCCTCTCCTGAAAAAACCACATCTTGCCACTCTTTCAACAACGCTGGAGAACTATACCAATAAAAAGGAAATTGAAAAATGAGACGATCATGGCTTCTTAAAAGCTGTTGTTCAGCTTCTCGATCAATTTTTCCATCTGGATAACAACTCTCTAAATGATGAAAAGTCACTTCTTCAAAATAATTGACAGCATTCATTAAAAATTGTTGACTTCCTGATTCACTTAAATTAGGATGTGACACTATGACTAACGTCTTCATTCTTCTCCGCCTTACTTTCTTAATCTTTCTTCGCTCTATTATAACTCACTTAAAGGAGTTGATGATACTCTTTCGCTTACTTACAATAAAAACATATTATTATCTGCATATCTCCTTGACAGCTATAGAATAAAGGGGCTTTTTATAATATAATCAAGAGTTGTCAGAGGTAGAAAAAGGGCAGCCTAGCTGCCATTCCCTCTTTTTCTACCCACGACAAAAAACCTCTTAGTCAGAGGAGCAGGTTCATATTAGGGTTTTCAGGCATAGAAATAGGCCCAGCAGGATTTTTTAACGTTATACGCTTCTTAATCGAGTCTCTTACGTCTTCACGATTAGCAATTGGTTATACCTGCCAGACCATATTCTGTTAATAAGGAGTTACTCAAATTCCCACGTCCTTTTCAAATTGAAATCATTTAGATTCCGTGAAGCAAGTACTTACACCACTACTAAACTACTTGCTTTAACAGCCACCCACTTTTGAAGCGAGTTTCTTCTAACTGTCCTTTAGGGAATTACTATGACTCCTTATATATTATTTATATCATAATAAGGTCGAAAAAGCAAGCGATTTAATTTAGACAAATAGAATACACAGCAATTATCTGCCAAACATGGTACAATAAATGTCTGATCTCTCACGCAGAGCAAGAAAGACAGTAAGTAGGTGTAAAACATGACTATTAACGAATTTATTGATTACATTGACTCGTTCTTAACGAGCAAAGAGTCTTTCTACAGCAAATCAATGGATGATCAGCTCGCTAGAAATTCTCGCAGGGCACCAGCTAAAAGATGGAATGACGTTAAAATGACCCGAGCAATTGATAAACAATGGAAAGAATTATTAACCAATATCTATAACCAAATTCGACCAAAAATCTCAAAATCCCTGACTCCTGAAGAGGGATGGATTGCTTTTATTAACCAAGAGGACTTTGTTGAGTCACTCAATGAATCGATTTATGAAATTGAATTCGAATAAACGTTTACCATAAGAACCACTCGTTTAAGAATGTCGTTCAAGTAATCTTTACTTCGTCCTCATTCTTTTTTAGTTTATATCAACAGTATAATTCTCCAACTTTTTTATTAAAAAGCCAGAAGAATAAAAGAAAGAAAGCACTAATCTCCTCGGAGATTAGTGCTTTCTTCAATGATCCGTTTATAAACGAGCTTCAAGCTCTTTTTGAAGAGCTTCAAAGCCAGGTTTACCTAAAAGAGCAAACATGTTTTTCTTGTACGTACATACTATTTCACTAGTTGCATTAGTAACAAAAAGCTGATATAACAGCTTTTTTCTCTCTACAAATTGTTTCACCAATTACACATTTTGAATATAGGTACCACCAATAGTACCACCAGCCAATTTTACAATTTCATAGATTGTTCCCCTTGACAAAAGCGAACATACATTCGTATAATTGTTTAACAAAGGAGTGTGGAATTTTATGAAAACGAACCAGATTGGCATTGTAGATAAGATTAGAGTTATTAAGTCGTACCCTGATATGCTAGTACGTTTTACACTTAACACATCAGAAGGACAAATTAATTGTATAGTCACTAAAAAAGAACTAGCACAGCAATTATTGTTTATTGAAAACGGCCAGACTGAGATTGCTTGCTTTGGTCACTACAGCAAACACAATCAGCTAGTGATAGACAAAATGACCATTAGAAATCCTACTTCATTCTTATATGAGTTCGCTATGAAAGTGTAGGTGTATTTATGTGAGGTTTGTCAAAAAACTAGAAGTTGGCGAAGATTTTTTTGCGCCCCGTTACCTGGCTAAACATACGAAGAAATTTAGACGGCTATCTGCTGAAAAAAGAATCATTGAAGATATCCCCTACTATGTCTGGTCTTTTTCTAGTAAACGTATCCCGATAGGTATTGCGTTAATACCTTCATCGAAACCTACTCATATAGTATTACTCAGCTTAGAAAAAACTGAAAATTTTTATACAGCAGATTATCGATTCATTAATTTTTTGAAGATTAATAAGAAAGATATTAATAGTTTAATCCCAGGTCAATCATTGTATGTAGGTATGGATGATTGGGATAAAATTGGAAAGATTTAATTATAGAGGGGTTGTTATGATGGACTTGGAGGATGCAGAAATAATTGAAAAGACGTTGGATCTGATTCTGAGTATTGTTGTTCAAGTTGACGGCTGGAATGTCCTTACTGGTGACTTAATAGAGAGAAAAGAAACTCATCGCTATTGGTCTAAGAGAGAAGCACAAGATGCTGCAGAAAAATTCAGAGCGGCTGCAAGAGACTACTATGAACCAAAAATAAAGGCTAACATACCAGAATTTAAAGAATTAATTAGGCTACAGAAAAGCTAAACTAAATTTAACAGTCTAGCTTTTTTATTTACATTTAAAAAAATGAAATTAGAGATTAATACGTATATAGTATTTGAAGGGAAGTCTTTTCGCCATCCCTCTCCCCTTCAAATATCAAAAGCCTAGCTACTCCCTTCATGAGCGGCTAGGCTTTTTAATTTATGCAATATTACTTAAATTCTAAGTCACGAATCCTTTTAATATCATTTTTTATTAAATGTCTATTTTCATAAAAATACTGGTTTTTTGTACTACTATTTCTGTCCAAAAAATAGACCTCACTCTCATTAATCGAATCAAAATGAAGTTTTTCATTTAACTTCTTTAATTCTACATCATTTTTTTTTAAATGCAATGTAGCAACTTTTTTTTCATCATCAGCATCATCAGAATAAAAACTGTAAGGTATCGGTAGTTCACGTTTATTAAAAACTAAAAGACTAATATTTTTTTCGCTTGTCTTTTTATCGATTAGCACCAAATAAAAAGAAAAATCGGATTTAAAACTTGGATTCACTGCTTGTGGATAAAATTTTATTTTATTTCCTTTGGCTCTCACACTATATTTTAATGACTCTTCTAATTGCGAGTGTGGCTCTTGATTTACATGTTGCATCTTTAAATAATCATTATAGACTATATAAGCACTTTTATAGTTCCCAGTTTTTTTGATTTCAATTAATAAATCAGGAAAAATGACATCGTACTTAGTTATATCATTGCCAACTTCCATTGTAGAACTTGTATCTGAAAAATTTACTTTTTTATAATTTATTAGTTTGGCGTTCACCACTTGATACGATAACTCTGGGGAAATAAATTTATCATAAAAGTACTTTCCACCAAATCCTAATATAGCAAACATAAATCCAACTATTCCTGTAATTATATATTTCCAAGTTTCATATTTAACATCCTTTAAAAACTTTTTTCTAATAGCGTTCATAATCCCACTCCACATATCATTTATAGCAACAATTATAGCATATTTTTTAATTAATACCCATTATTAGTCTTTTTTAAGAAAAAACTAAAAAATAAATACATCTCTTACTTTTATTTAATATGTTATCAATCATTTTAAATATAAACATTCGGTTGAAAAAATTAAAGGTTTATTGTATGATAGTAGAAATAAATCAAATTAAGGAGAAATGTATGGAATATAACTACGATTTTAAACTACAGGAAAAACAAACCAAGAGCAGCATTATGGATACTTTCACTCCTCGTATGAGATCTTCACTTGTACAAGCAGTTAAAAATGCTTATAAATGGGTTTCACTCTGGGAAAAGGACCCCAATAATAAGGTATTAACTGAATACCGTAGTAAGTATATTCGTGGGAATGCTATTATGATTGCTGTAGACTACTATATAATCGAAGAAATAAAACTAGGTAATCTGGACTTGAATTTCTCCTTTGAGTTTAATGAGAATAAATCATACCCTTTCTTAGTATTATCTGATGATGAAAAGACATTCAAACTGACAATAAACCAAGTAATAGGAGTAAAAAGTTTACCTTCTTTTGCAAAAAATCGGGAGGATCGAATTAATAGTTATTACTCAAACTTGTTCATGTCTGAGAATGATATCGAAAAAGAGCTGGCAGCTGAGACATTTCAATTGACCCATGGTTACCAGACTGTTGAACCCGGTTTTGTTGTTTTGGGTATACCTGGTCAAAATAGAAAGTGGCTTGACTTCATTAACATCTTACAAGAACCATTAGTAGTTAGAAACGAGATTAAACTAGCAACAGCTAAAACAATAGCCAAAGTTCCAAATCTAAGCGAAATGCAAGAAAGTATGAATGAGTTGATAAAAAATGAATAACAATTTAATTTCTTTCCCTGATACAATGTCTTTCAGTGGGGAAGCTTTAAAAAAAGCAAGAATTTTTAGAGGAATGACTCTATCAGAACTAGCAACAGAAGTTGACATATCGCTCCAAGTTATTTCAAAGTATGAAAAAGGAAATAGTGTTCCTTCATTTGATATTTTACAAAAGTTAAGTAAAGAACTAGGTTTCCCTGTTCCATACTTTTATAATAAGAGAAGCATTTCTAATAACAATGAAGGTTTTTTTCGAAAAGGTAGCACTGTTTCTAAAAAAAGCAAAGCACGAGTCATTGAACTCGCCTCCTACGCAAATGAAATGTTAAAAGTAATTGAACAACAAGTATTTTTACCTAATTATACTGACCCCGTTGACATAATAAGAACTACAAGATACCAACCTATTGATTTTGATTATATTGAAAGTATAGCTACTAAAATTAGACAAAAATTTGACTTTGGTAATGGACCTTTGATAAATATAACAAACTTTCTTGAATCTTTAGGTATTATTGTTATTTTCGCTAATTTAACCTCCGAAAAGATTGATGCTTACACAATTCACTATGAAAATCATCCTATGATTATATTAAATTCGAGACGAACTTCGAGTAGTAGGATTAGATTTAATTTAGCTCACGAATTTGGTCATATATTATTTCACAGAGACTATGATAAAAAATATGAGAATGGCGGAAAGTTTATTACCATTGAAGATGAAGTAAATTACTTTGCCGGATGTTTTTTGTTACCGGAACAAGGACTGTTACAGGATTTATCTTCGACGAATTTGCAACATTTCATTGCTCTAAAAGCCCATTGGCATGTATCAATTGCAGCCATCATAATGAGAGCTAATCAATGTGGTTTTATTTCAGATTCGCATACACTCCACTTGAGGCAACAAATGAGTAGAAATAAATGGCGAACTAAAGAACCTCTGGATGATGATTTACCTATCGAAAAACCTGTAATCTTGGAACAAGCAATTGAAATATATGGGAACAAGGTACAAGTTGCACCTTTAGATTCAATTGGACAAAAACTAGGTTTTTATCCAGATTTCATTGCTGAGACTCTTTTAGGAAAGTATTCATACGAAGATTCCAAAATTATTAATAATCTGAAGCTTCTATGATAAAAAGCCCGATTCATTTATCTTTGAATCAGGCTTTTTTAAGCAGTATCTTTGTTGATAAAACACCTTGATCTCTGATTAAGAACCGTACAGACCAGACCTCTGCTAATTTCCTAAAGCTACATAATTGTTCTGATTCTTACCGAACATCCTTAATTGTTACTTATTTTTCACGAAAATAAATCTTTATCTATTTCTGATATACTTAATACTTGACCTACAACATTATTATAGATTTTGTCTAATATTGAATACATTGCATCCGTTTCTTCCGTAATGCTAACTACAGAAATATCATCTGAGCCTACATCTGATCTTCCTAGAGAAAAATAATACCTTGTCACATCATACCAATTCTCTTCATCAATATATCTTTTAGCCGAAACACGCCCGATACTGACAATCGAATTATTCCTTCCCTCACGATAGTATGCATCTATAACTTGAGTTTCAGGATTATTGGTATTGTAAAACATACTTTTTTTATCTGGTTGAGCCTTTACCCACATTCCTCTATTAATATGATTGTCTATATCAACACTAATTTTCATTGCAACTCTTTTTAAGGCATCTACTGTCCCTTGATCCATTTATATCATCCCCCTTATTTAAAATTTTTTTCAACCGCAAGCTCTTGTTCAATTTTACATAAATACATATGAATAGTCGAATAATGTTTCTTTATACTTGAAATTGCAAAATGGCTATCTCTCGTATAAGGACCACTTTTACTATTATACTCTTGCTTATACGATGTCTTTATAGTTTCCCATTTATTATCATCCAAATGAATACCATCAACAATTATATCTAGCTTTGTTGACTCTGAAATAAATTTTTTAATATTAGACGAGTAATCTATATGATTGAAAGTCTTATATTGCTCAATATAACTTCTAACCTTACTTAAATTATCATCCATTCTATTTTTAGAAATTTGCCTATCTTTTTCTTCATTTATTATCTCTGCTGTTGATTTCAGTAAAATAATACCCACAATATAACTAAAGACACTTAAAATATTGATGACTAAATCGATAATACCTAATTTATTATGAATTCCAAAATATACTGTCAGTAGAACTAAAACAGATGGTATTCCAATATTGAACAACCATTTATGATCCAATATAAATTTAGAAACATAATTACTAATATTAGTTCTTTTGAGCAAATAAATCCCTCTCCTCTCAATCAGAGAATTGTATATGATTACCATACAAAACACATTTGTATAAAATCCTTTTAAAAATAGACTCTTAAGAGTTTGGTTTTATTATATCATACGAAAGTCATCTCTTAATATTAATAATATTATTAATATGTAAAAGAATGTCTATCCCGTCAAACAATACAAATACTATTAGTCATTTTTAGGCCTATAGTTAATAATATTTTGCCATAAAAAATTCATCTTGATTCTTGTCCTCAATCTTCATAGAAATCTTTCTTATTCCTTCAATAACAAAACCGTTAAGCCTATATAAATTAATTGCTCGTTCATTATGTGACAACACTGTTAACTCAACTTTTTCAATTGAGTTTTCTTTAGCCCACAGATCTAATAAATAAAACAGCTCTTTCGAAATTCCATTACCACTAAAATTGCTCAAAACACCTATCGTAAGATATGCAACGTGTCTATTTCTAACAAATGCCCCTCTCTCAGCTGAGAGATATCCTACCATTTGTTCGTTAAAAAAAGCCACTTTAAGAAAATCTATATTAGTATCCGCTAATGCTATGCTTTCTCTGATTTGGTTTAGACTCTCAGTGTCGTCTTTGCGTTCGTCAGGTTCATACATCATAAAATTTGTTTCTTGATCCAGTTCTTTTTTTAATTGCCAAAATAAGTAATCCTCATCATGGTTAAGATTTCGATAAATAAACGTCATGCCACATCCACCTCATTTTTTGAGCTATATTTCATTGTTATCTCCTCCAATGTATCTGTGTATTTATTAAAACATAAATGAAAAGATAATAATACATCAGATATGAACTATTTAATCTGTAAAAAAATACCGAACTCATAAAAAAAGATTAACTTTAGCGTAATAAACGACTCTCGTATTCATTTCATAGTATAGTAAACTTTGATAATATCAAAATAGAAACTAAGGAGCTGATTCACATGATACTTAATCGCTATGATTTATTCATTTTTGACTTCGACGGAACTATCGCTGACACACTTCCACTTTGTTTTGAATCGTTTAAGGCTGTTTTCTCTAAATTCAACAATGAAATTATGACAAATGAAGATATTGAAAGTTGGTTCGGCCCATCAGAAGTAGGAATAATAGAAAATAACCTGAAAGATCCAAATAATAAAACCGAAGCTGTTGAACTTTACTATACTACCTACGAAGCTCAACACAATAAACTTGTTAAAAACAATGTAGAAATTATTAACATGCTTAACAAATTGAAAGAAAACAACAAAAAAATTGCACTTGTTACAGGAAAAGGGAGACAATCTTTAGAAATATCTAAGAAGAAACTTAACTTGAACCATTTTTTTGATTTAGATATTGCTAGCGAAGACGTTACAATTCCAAAACCTAATCCTGAAGGTATTTTAAACATCCTGAATAATTTTAATATTGATAAAAAGCGTACAGTTTATATTGGCGATAGTGAGGCAGATATATTAGCAGCTAAAAATGCCGGAATTGATAGTATTGGAGTTGAGTGGTTTCTGGAAAAACAGTTTTCGAATTTACCGACACATACTTCTAAAACACCAGATGACCTTTTTTATTGATAGATTGCTCCTTTATTAAATATTATATATAGTAAAAAATCATCCTATATGATGGCACCCCGCCTTTCACTCTCAGTAAAGGCGGTTTTTTTAATTTGTAAAGTTTTAACAACTTCAATTATCAACTCATTATTAAATTGATTGTAAATATAAAGCAAAGACAACTAAATAGTTGTTCGTCGGCCTTTTTTATATAATTTCTAGTAATTTAAAGTAAATAGTCAATTAATTAGTATAAAATTCATTTTCCTTTAATAAAACTTAACACGCATCAGTATTTATCTACATTCTCACTCGAAATAAAATAGTCCCATCATTGAATAGTAGCTATTTACCCTTAACAATAGGGGTGTTTGATGATCACTTATTATCTTTATGTCAATAATTTCATTGACTGATGTTTTGACTTATGATAATATTTTTATAACTCAACCGCGGAGAGTAAAAAATTGGAAAAGTTGGTGTAGTTTATGAAATTAAAAAAATTATTAGTTGTAGCTAGTGTCTTTGCAGTGTTCGGTATATGTTCAAATGTTGAGGCTCAGGTTGACGCTCAGCAAAATGAAGAAACTATTACTGAAGAGTATGTAGATATTGCTTCGTCAATTACTGAAAACGATTTATTTAAAGCATATGAGAAATTGGAAAATACTGAAGGTTTAACCGAGTCTGAAAAAAATATTTTGGCTATGGAAGTTCTTATTGAAACTCATGAAGAAAACACTAGCAACTTGCGTTCACAACGCTATTACAACTCTGGCGGTTCTTCACTCTTGAATAGCGCTGAACAAAAACTTGCCAAATCGCATCCATTCGAAGCGATTCAGTATGGATATACTGCGAAACAAGCTGAAGCAAGAACAATTGAGTTATTTAGAAAAAATGGATTCCAAGACGCTTCTGATGCATTTAGGCACGCCTATTGGAATGCTGCTTTAACAATAAAAATTGGAGCATCAAGAGCAAAAATTTGGACAGATGCGCACGAAGCTACTTCTTCGGGTCTAGATAAACAAATGGACTTATTCAACAATGGAGTGGGACGAGGTCTTGCTTCTGGAAGCAATAGTCTAAATGCTCAATTAGTTACTAAAGTGTTTAATGCAGTTAAATCTGGAAAAATGAGAATAATTGTGAATAATAAGTTAGTTTCGTCAAAATTCTAAGGGTATATTCATGAAGAAATCAATAATTGTGATTACTATCTTAGGAACAATATCACTTTTCGTTCTGCTTTTCTACAAAAGGCCAATACATATCATTCCAAAAAACAATGATATTGCCAGTATATCTGTGACTAAAAATGACACTTCAAGAACCTTAGATGAAAATGAAAGAAAAGAGATTCTTCTCTTAATGAAAGAATCTTATTCCAAATTAATCAAAGGAAAGTCTGTTGATGATTCTCCTAGAGTGCCACAGTTTTATACGATCAAAATTAAGAAAAAAGATGAAGTATCTGATACATTTTATGTTTACAAACATCAATCAAAATATTTTATCGAAAAGCCATATAACGGTATATACTATTCATCTAGTAAATTATATAATTATTTAGAAGATATCCATTCTCAATAATTATATAATAACATTCTGTTATTGGTAATCTATACCAAAATAAAAATATTTCTTCCCTACTTCTTTACGCCTTGCTTTGATACAATATATATCTACAACTTCATTGTTGAATAGGAAATCAAAGCGAGGTAAGAAACATATGATTAAAAAAACATTTGCTACAATAGCGCGTTTTATAAAAAATGATACTACTAAATCTTCAGTTGGAATCATTGTAAGTATTGCCACTATTGCAAATATCTTGATATCTACAAATCAAATTAATAAAATTAATAAAGAAAAACAATATGAACAAAACATTTCATTAGCTGAAAAGGTGTCAGTTTGGAACACTATTTCTCATTCTCCAAACGCATCAATTACCATACAAAATGCCAATTCTCTCCCTATTTATAATGTATTCGTATTGATGACAAGCAATAAAGGCCTCGGAGACTCTCTCGACAATGATATTGAGTTCGCTTTAAAGGGACAGCACTGTATTCATATAGAAACGGTCCCACCAGGTAAATACTCAACTACAATAAATAATCCTGGCAATGCTGCCGGTGGAGTACACGCTATTCCTTTCATTTTTTTTACTGATTCAAAGAATAAAGAATGGGTCAGAACACCCAGTGGATCACTAAGTGAATATAAAAATTATCTTGATACTCTAATTGAATCGGGTCTCACATTGCCCTATGGACAAGCCAAGCTAGAAGAACTAGACCAATAAATACGATTAGAATTAATATACAGGCCAAAATCATTATTTCAGAAAAAGGCTCAATCGAACCATTCTTAAAGATATTAAACCATGTCCAAAAAGCATTAACTAAGCCAATTTCAATTAAGAGAAGGCAAACATACACGCTGAATTCTATTAATATGCAAAAAGCATTCTCAAAAATATTTAGTATATATTTCATATTTTCCCCTTTCAAATATAAAAAAGTAAAATAGCCCTGATCTCAAAAATAAGAGAATCAGGGCCTTACTAATTTATACTCTTAAAGTATTACCTGCATAGATCGTATCACTTTGCAGACCATTCAACGCTTTAATATTTTGAACTGTTGTACCATATTGCAGTGCAATACCGCTAAGCGTATCGCCCCATACAATGTTATGAATTCTAGTTTCTTCTGAAGCTGTTCCACTTAGTTTCAGAGTTTGGCCAGCATAGATCATATCACTAGATAGTCCGTTTAAGGATTTAATGTTTTCTACGGTCGTTCCGTAAGTAAAAGCAATGCCGCTTAATGTGTCACCACATACGACATGATAATTTTTAACTGCTGTTGAATTAGGATCACTAATTGGTTTATCAGCTACATTGATAATCTCGACATTTTTACGATTAATCCATGACCAGATACCACCTAGTAACACTTTATCACCACTGACTTCTTGCACAATGTAAGTATTACCTTTCACCCAATCAGGAATCCCTTCGCCTGTTGCCCATTGAGCAGCAGAAAAATTAACCTTCACACTATCTCCAGCTTTAATTTCTTTCTTAGGCGTTTCATCTGCTTCTTTACCTGCATCAATTGACGGTGTCTCTGTCGTTGGTTCATTTCCCTTTTTATACCCATTATCTGTAATACCAGTCAAGTCAACATTTCCATCAAGTCCCCCGGCAACATAAGTTGATGTAAACTGATAAATAGCAATTCCATCTAATGATGGAAATACATTATAATTTGGTTTAGGTGTTACATTATAATCAGGATAGGCAGCAATCCACAAGCTATTTGGAAACTCTTTTATGATTTGTTGGTAATAAACATTATCAAGCGTAAACGGCTTGTAAGAGTAATACATCGGCGTGTAGCCTGCTTGCTTAATCCTTCGCATACCATATAAAATTGTATCCGTATTAGCTTGCTTATTTCCACCTGCTCCAGACTCAAAATCAAGAGCTACAATGGAGCCTTTTGGTGATTGAATCTTTGGCAGGAAGTAATCCATTGTTGTTTTCGCAATAGACATGCTCCCCCAAGTATCATACCAAATATAGGTGTGGGCTCGTTTCCCTTGAGCAATCGTTGCAGCTACTTGAGTTTTATAGGTCCATTGATCGTACAAGCCCCATTCATTATAGCCACCTATTTGAGAGATAGAGAATTTGTCACTCCCATAACCAAATCGACCATTCTCTCCTTGATAGATGGCCCAGTCTACCCCTTGATCACCTTTAGCAGCAAAAACAGACACGCTAGGAAACACCATACCAACGACAATAACTAAACTAACTAGAAACTTTGAAAATTTCTTCATTATAATACCTCTTTTCATTTTTATATAAAAAATAGCCCTCAAATTAATGAGGACTATCCTTCTCCTTATCAATTCGACGGCTATCAACAAAACCTTCACCGACAATGTAGGCCGACAAAGTTCCAAGTGCAGCAATTAGAGCCACTACCTTTTCGGAGGTTAAGTCATCAACATTAAAAATAACCAATACTGCTAATACAAAACCACTGACTGCCGCCCAGAACTTACGACTAGTTAACTTTAGTTTCCAATCAATTTTCATATTATTTCCTACCTTTCAACTTTTCTATTTGAATATCCTTATCACGACACCACTGTTTGTAATTTTCTTTCTCTGTAGATAATCGAAGGATGTCGTCCTTTAAAACTTGAATTAGCTCATCTTTTGCTGTTAACTCTTTTTTTAATTCCTTCAGTTCCAGCTTTACATCTGCTAATTCGTCATTAATTCGTTTATTACTATCTTTTAATTCAGTGATAAGCCCACTAATTTCTGTTGTATAAATTTGGTCAACACTCGCTTTATTACTTTGAGTTGTCCCTTTATAGGTCAGGTAACTTCCAACTACAGTACCAATAACTGTCCAGACTATGGCTGGGATTTCCTTTACAAGTTCCAGCATCAATAAAATCCCCCTATCAGAGCTTCAAAGACCATTACGATCTCTAAAGCAAAAATTAAAATCTTTATCCCACTTATGAGACACAGACTATTGTCAATTATCTTTACGCTGGACTAGCATCTTTCGTCATAAATGAAACATATATATTTATTTTCACGCCCATACCAAATAAAGCTCCGTTTCCGTTAGAATCTCTTCTCTCATAGGCTTCTACACTGATAACCCCAGCATCAGAAATAGAGATCAACATTTTTCCTAGCTCACCAGTCTCGCTCTCACCTGTAAAAAATTCAATGCGCTCTCCAGAAATGGGTCTATAACCCGTTGGTATTGTCCCTAAAACTAATGGAAGCAATGGTCCATATGTTGTTTTCTTGACAGTTCCTGATGCACATACAACAGCACCATTTCTTCTGACTTTAAGTGTATTTTGTGAGGCGCTCCACCCCGCAATTCCTGCAGCTAACGGCACTGTTGCTTCATATAATTTTGGTTGAACAGATGCTACTCTAGAATCCACCTCCGCTTTTGTATAGGCACCAACATTCCCAGCTGTTATAGCAATATTTGCTGTCCCATTAAATGAAACACCTGCAATTGTTCGTGCAGTAACCAACTTTGTCGCACTCACAGCATTGGCATTCGCATTCAATTTACCATTCCAGTTAGCTCGTTCTGCCGCCGTTAGGTGACGGACAATATCATTATTGTGCGTATTAAATTCTGCTTTCGTAGCTTGTTGAATATTATCAACACTACCTAGCCCAACATGAGTTTTAGTTGTACCATGAGGATTCGATTTATTGTTGGTATGAGTATTTAAATTAGATTGAACAGCAGTTGCTTTAGCCTGTGCACCCGATTCCGTTTCCAAAGGTAAAAATGATGTCCAAGTATCTGTAGGGTACACTCCTAACCTAAATTGTACCGATGTTCCACCAAGATTGGAGGCATACGGTGAATATAGCTGTAACACTCCTCCGCCATTAGAATACCCATTAAAAGTAGTAACTGTTCCAAACGATGGCCAACCATCCTCTTCTTTTCTCACCATGGTTACAGTTACTCCTTTGGTATAAGATGAAGGCTTATCAGTAATTTTTTTTGAATAAACCGCTAATAAGTTGATATCAGTTGTATCGATGTTAATATCTGCAGTACCATCAAATAATTTTCCAGCAATTTTCCTTGCGGTTTGTAGTTTGGTCGCACTCACAGCATTGGCATTGGTATTCATTTTGGAGTTCCAAGTATTCCGTTCAACTGCTGTTACATGTCTAACAGAATCCCCACTATGAGTGTCAAATTCCGTTTTTGCGGCTTGTTTTACATTATCTACATTCCCTAAACTAATATCGACTTTAGAAATGACTACATCACCAGTTCGTCCGTTAACAGTTTTCACAGATTGAAGTAACTTAATTGCCTCATTCACAAGAAAGGGCGTCATATAGCGATTATTTAACGATCCGCTTTGAGCTTCTGTGGTTGAAGCAATACCATAATCTTGAACACTTCCCAAACCAACATGAGCTTTTGTGGTCCCATGCGGATTAGTTTTTGTTGCTATATGATCCTCAGCAATTTTTTTTGCAGAGGCTGCATCGGCTATACCTATACTCCCACGATCATACGCACTTTTAACAGAGTTAGGAGTTGCTGCCATTGTTTTATCAGTACTAACTACTGAGTCCAGAAGTTGAACAATTCCTTTTTGACTCAATCCGGCAATCGGCACACCAAGTACATCCGCCCACTTGTGGGTATGAACTCCTGGAGCTTTTGAATCCCAATTTTCCCTCTCGATTTTTAAAATATGACGAATTGAGTCTTCATTATGTGCATCAAATTCTACTTTTGTTGCTTGTTTCTGATTAATTAAATTTCCTAGCCCTACTTGTATTGCATTAACATCATGAGGATTATTCTTAAGTCGTTCATGAGTAACTAGATCAGAATCTTTAGCAGCTACTTCTTGTAACTCTTTTAAGGCGTAATACGTTCGGCTAAAAAACCAATTAAAATAATCTGCTGGTGGCCGTTGCGATGCCTTCCAACCATCTTTTAATAAATTATCTGGAGGTTGAATACCATCTGCTTCCCATTTAGGTAGCTCTTTAATAAAATTTACCATCTATACAATTTCCTTTCTTAAAGTGGTAGTTTATAATCGTCTGACGGAATGAATACACCTCCCAATGTCCCTCCAACCGACTCTGATAAGTCTGCAAAACCTTCATCACTGATTTCAATTTCTTGATCAGAAAAGTAAAAAGTACCTTCCAAATTGACATAGGCAACGCGCACGCCTCCCGAAGTAATACTTTCAGTTATCTGTAAAAACTGTGAAATCGTCATTCCTGATCTATTTAAATAATCAATTGGAATCTTTTTTACGATAATAGCGGCAGGCTCTTTTTCATCTTCTGTTTCGTTTGACGCAATTATATTTATTTCTGAGGGAGGACAGTTCAATGAGATTGCCAAAGCCTTTATCATGCGATTTATTGTGCCGTCACTACAATTTCTGGCGACCTTCCCTCTAATCAATACCCTGTAGATTTCATCAGATGTTCGGCCTCTTCCTTGTCCTACATTATTTCCAAGTTCATCTAGGGTTAATCCTTTAGCGTTATCAATATCACGCCATAATAGCGTCTTGTTCAAAATTTCAGTAATCTTATTTGTTTGTTCCTCAAAAATCAACAATAGTTTGCTAATATTAGAACTCTCAGTTTTATCAAAAACATCTGGTAACAATTCTATAAACTTATCAAACTTCATGTTTGATCACCACATTTTCTGTAATACATTGCGATGATTCATTTGGTCCAAGCAATACATCTGTTGAATTAACTGAACCTGATGATTTTCCTATTTTAACATCTGCAACAATTATTCCAGGTATCTTATAGAGCTCTGGATAAATATAAGAAAAGCGGACTGATTCTCCCATGGATAAAGAATTTATATATGACAAAACTGCATCAACAACTTTTGAATCCCCATTAGCTTCGTATTTTTCGTTAGTTTTAAGCTTAACCTCAACAAAAATAGTTACCACGTGAGCATAGTCAAAATTCACAATATGTTTAAAACCACCAATATCGGCCACTTCTAATGAAACTTTCCCCACTGTTTCAATTCCAGCGGATACACTTTCAAACAATGCAATGCCTATATCTGTTTGTGAGCCACCTAAAACATAGGCGTGGACAGATTTAGGTGGGTTCCCATAAGTGTCTACTTCCATCGTCTTATTCTCAATTACATTAGCTGTTCTAACACCTGATACGCCAAGTAGAGCAGTCATAATTCCATTAATAGGTGGACCAGGATTACCACGAATTGAAAGTTTTATCCGTTCCCGATAGTCTTTGTCATTTTCTGGTTCTGCACCCCCTTCGGCCTTAGCTACATTGTTAACCGAAAAAAGTTCTTCCGTAGGTTCTACTTGAACCTTAATAGAATTAGCTGGAACATTACTTTCACTGTTCATCAGGACTGAAATTGCAGTACCAACTCCATCGCCATTATCATCAATTGTCACAACATCAATCATTTCAAAAATAATTTTATTCTCTGTAGCAAATTGTACTCCCTCATTAATGATAAATTTAGGCTTGCCTTTAAAAGTTAATTCCACTATAGCAACTGTAGCTGGATTACGTAATATCCCATTATTTGCTCCTAATCTATCCAGAGATACACCAGTTGCTTGACTAAGAAACCCGCTATGATAGACTTTTTCAGCAAGCTCGTAAATTAGTGACATAAACCAAGAAACAATTCTGATGATGATCCCTAAAACAGAATGACTAGAAACATTAACATTATTGCCATAAAGTTCTTTAGCCTTATTACTCATTTCTTCAATCAAATCACTATAACGTTTTCTCTTAAACCCCGATTCATCAAGCATTTAATAACACCTCCATCTGTAACTCCTTATCATCTACTCTCATGAATAGATTAACGTTTAAATGTCGATTTCCTTCTTTCACAAAAAGGATGTTCTCAATACTAGTTATACGTTTTTCTTGAGTTAGTATTGCGTCAGTAATATCTTGTTTTAAATAATCGAAATTCAGCTGTTTACCTAGCAAATTATCATAGGATATTCCTAATTCTTTATCTAACAAAAACTCACTTAATCTAGTTGCTAAAATGATTCTGACACTTTGAGCAATTTCATTGTCAGACTCTACCAATATTAAGTCCTGATCATTAAAAATTAAGTCACCTTGAGAATCAACTTGTATATCTCTCATAAATAGACCCCCATAATAACGGCATCATTGACACTGTGCATTCTTTCAGAGGATAATTTGAAATCACCTGCACCTCGGAAATTATCAATATCTCGATCATTAAAAATAACGGCAACTACTTTCCCTGTAGTGATAGTATCTCTACAATGGTTCATAACAAGGGCCCCCTGAATTAACGCCCTCTTCTTCCCATCAGATTTCAAAGCTAACGGCTGAACATCAGCCTTTTGAGAACTGCTATCATAGTTAACCACACGGCATAGTTGCATGACATTAATAGATTTTTTTAGAGTTTGAATAAACTCTTTATAAAATTTAGTATCATTACTCATGAAATCACCTCACATGTTGTGGATAGACTTGATCCGTTATAACTGTGCGCTCCACTTTTTACATGAAACTTTCCACTTATGTCTTTAGATTTTAAATTTATTGTTGCTGCTGTCGAAATTCGGTGCTGTAATAAGGATTCAATGGACCATCCTTTATAATCATCATTTTCAATTCTAGAGGGTTGGCCCACTAGCCCCGTATCATAATTCACATTACAAATATCGCTGTTTGCCGATTTAATATCCCTAATTAACAATTGTCCTCGTTTATAAAAAAGTGACGAATTACACGCTTTTACAACCTCTTCCAATACATCCATAGCACTACCATCTGCTGTATAACCAGAACCATAAACTTTATTTGTCTTAAGTGAGATTGTAGAAATTGGTATTTTTGCTGTATTTGCTACCCGTTTTATAATCGTTAAAGCCGATGTTCCTTTAGAAAAAGTGATATCTACCTCTTTCTTTTCTGAATAGTCAGTCCCTTCAAGAAATGTGAACGTCGTTTGTCTATCAACACCAACCAAAGTTGTCGGTTGTAAATTAGTAATAGTGCCTGACGAAAGTACTCCCACATCTCCTTTATATCCAGCTGTTACGGTTACCTTAGCACCTTTAGTAATCCGGTTAATGCTAGCCTTGTTCAAATTAAATAATGACACGGTCCCCTCTGAAGGGATAGGATCATCAGAAAACGGAATATCAAATTGTATTTCAAAGTTATTTGTTGCACCTGGTTTCGTGGCAAAAGAAGCTTTTTCTTTACCATTGTCAATAGTGACAGAGACATCTCTTAACCACATTTCTGTCATAAAGCATGCACCTCATTTTCCAGTTTTGGAGTATCCATATCCGGAGGTAGTGTGTCTAAATAAAGAAAAACTGTCTTACCAAAGTTTTCATACGTAATTATTCTTGCTTCGCCACTTTCATCCATCGGTATTATGTCCACAGCTGGCAACTTATCTGATATGATATCCGCCCACAACATTTCGTTAATAACTAGTCGTTCACCTATTACAATAGAGTTATGATTAAGATCAAATAAATCTACAGTAAAAATATTTTCTGACTGATTATAATCAACTCCAAATAAAAAAGATTGACCGGCAAGATCAATCTCAAACAATTCTGGTAATTGTTGCTTTTCAATTGGAATATAGCTTCTTAATGACATAAGATAGCCTCCTTTTATTTCACTCTTGCACGTTTCCCAATAGGAATAAACCGATCTGGCCACTTGTTCCAATTACGCAAAGTTTGAATCGGCGTTCCATACTGTTTCCACCATCCCCAATAAGTATTTCCTTTTTTTACCGTGACATAAACGGCCGTTGATTTGGGTGGTGTTGGCTGCTTCTTGCCACTGTTAGGTACTTTTGACCATGAAGTTTTAGCCTTTCTGATAGGAGTAAAAGAAAGACTAATTCCAAAACCATTCCCAATTCGATCGTAATTTCGACTAACACTGTCTATCACAATATCTTTAATATATATTCGACCTCTAAATTCAATCAAATAACCTTTCTCTTGCCAATCAGACAATGTTTTATAACTTTGTTCTGCAGTGCTACCAAGTAAGAAACCCGTCATTTGGACAGTCTTCCCTTGAAACTGAGTATGATCGGAAACTGGAGCTCCTTCTTCAACTGGGTATTGTGTAACAGTTGATGAACGACTTTCACTCTCCGTCGAGTTCACCACTTTAATTATAGTATTACCATATTTAATTTCTCCCACTACACAACCCCCCCTGCATTGAATAGGTTAATAAGCTTGGCATACATGTTCTCCATCGCTTCATCAACTGCTTTCTTTACGTCGCTAGCAACACCTTTATCAGAAGATTCCACATTAATTGTTATATTCGGACTGAAATCAATTGATGGCGCGCTATTACTAAATAACCCTCTAGTCTTATCGTAAGAATGAACTGTTCCTGCAGTATCGGCCTCAAATAGCTCTGGTCCATTTTCGCCTACTAGTACTGTTTTTCCTACTGCTGGGCGACCTCCTTTTTCATAACCATGTCCATGACCAATTACGCCCAACATCCCACTAGCACCATACCGATTTTTCGCATAGTTAATAGCAGCTAATGAGTTATCATACCCTTTAAAAATATTACCAAACCCTGAATGCTTATACGCGTTAAAAGTGGCTGATATCGTTTGTAACAGCCCTTTAGCCAAATCACCACTAAGAGTATTTACATCTGTATAACCACCCTGAACCGCTTTCTCGTTACCACCTGACTCGCTTTGAACTTGTCTTAGCCAAGCATTCGTATAAGTAGGGTTTGAAGGTAGTCCATTCTTCGCTAAAGCTTTCATGATCGTTGGTCGCCATCTTTCGACACCTGAGCCACCTGGTGAACTTCCGCCAGAACTTGCCTCAGCTCCGTAAGTATAAGGATCAACTGCCGTTCCATTAATTCCACCTTTACGTAATTCGTAATGAACGTGAGGGCCTGTACTTTGTCCCTCATTACCAACTTTGGCAATAGTCTGTCCTGCTTTAACATTCTTACCAGTACTAGTCAAAACCTCTGACACATGCCCATAAATAGCATGCAAATCCTTAGCGACTTCAACTACAACCCATTTGCCAAATCCTTGAACACCTCCACCAGCTGCAGAAACAGTTCCTGGGTTCTGAGCAGGTATTGGTGTACCTATAGGCGCTCCAAAGTCGATCCCTTGGTGAGTTGTTCCCCATCGAGCTCCTCGTTGGGAAGTTAAAACAAACGGTGGCCCAAAATGTGGGGCATACGCACCGGGGCCGCCTACTTCGCCATCCATGGAAATTGATTGTAATTTTTCGCTTACCCAGGTCTTAGCTCCTTCGCCTAATTTAGAAATAACTCCAAATCCATAATTATCAATCGAAGCACTAGACTTCTTTTTAAATGGATTAAGTGCGGAAATGATTGAAGATACTTTCTCTATAGGATCAGCTAGCCATTCAGAAGCTATTTCAGCAATATCGCTACCAACATCCTTAGCCCCTTGAACAACATTTCCAACAAGCTCTTTCCCTTTATCTATCCCTGAAGAAAGAAAATCTTTTCCCGAAGCTCCCGATGTTCCACCATCAAAACCAGGTAATACAGACCCTTTACCATAGCCACCATTTAGAACTTTCATAGTTTCGCGATTATTTAAGATTCGTTCTCCAGAATTAACATGAGTCATCTCAGCACCATTTGAACCTAAAATTCTCATGCTAGATGTCGATTTGTTGTAAGCTAATTCCGGACCTTCTTCTCCAACTAAAGCAGGCCCATGATAATTACCTGTCGAACCTTTATATCTTGTTGGATATGCTTTTGATGATCCGACATAACTACCAGAACTTTGCGCCTTACTTTTTGGTTTCCAACTTGGGATCGATGGCAGCTTAAAGAAATCCATGACTTTATTTATTCCGCCAATCATATCATCCCATGCAGTTGCTAATCCATTTTTAAATTGATCCCATTTACTTAATGACTGCCCCGTCTCCCAATCTACAGATTTCAAATGCCCTTCGGCTTGTTTCTGAGCCTGAGTAACAACCCCATCGTGAAGCTCTTCTGCAACCTTAATTCTTTCATCACGATTGGTCTGAGCCTTTTCAAGTGCCTCCTCATACTGTTTCTTTGTAATAGTTTTATTGATACGGTATTCTTCATCCAGTAAGCGTTTAGTTTCTTCATACTTTTCTGTTTCTTCTTTCTTAACGCCTTCCTTTGCTTTATACGAATTCGCAACAACTTCAGCTGCTTGCTTGGCTGAGATTTTACCAGCATTATCTTTTAAATTCCCTAGAATTATTATTTGTTCTTTTGCAGAGGCAGACAATGCAATAGCCGCATCTTCGTTTTGCTTCGTCTGAATTGCAGTTATTTCCTCGCTATACTTCCGACCAATCCCTTTACGATTTGCCGCACCAACGGTTTCAGCCCATTCAATCTTTTTAAGCTCATCCTCAGTAAGTTCCCGATTTTCTCTACGAGCTTTTTCTTTAATCGCATTGATTGCATTTTCTTGTTTCTTAGTCTCTTCGAGTAACTCATTATCACGTTTGCCAATAACTTCTTTTAGTTTATTAGCACCATCTTCATAACGACTTTTTCTTATTCGGTTCATTTCGTCGCCAGTACGTTTAGCAGATTCCACTACCTTTTGATCAATAACACCCAAATCAGATAATTTATCAATATTTTTAGCAGATTTATCTTTTTTACCATCTAATGATTTATTAACTTGAGACTGCATCTTATCAATAGATGCTGTACTTTTGGCAGAATCTTTTTCATCAAATTCCCCTGTAATTGCAATATTAGCATTTTGGGCAGTAAGGCTTTCGCTTTCCCCCATATACTTGTTCCATTTTTTTGCAGTTCCTTTAGACAACCCTTTGCCTGATTTCACTTTGGTTTCAAAGGGATCTGCAAAGAACTCAGAAATTTTATCTTTTGCACTAGAATAGCCATTTTTAATACCTTTTACTAATTTCCCACCATATTCTGCACCTTTGTTTATCCATTTAACTGGTGCACCTAGGACAGGATGTTTATCCAACCAATTAGAGTCAGACCATTTTTTCCAATTCTTTTGAATTGATTCCCCTAATGAGGAACCAACAGTGAGTCCTACCACAGTCCCAAGCATTCCCCCAACCGCTGTACCTATTGGTCCAAAAACAGTTCCCGCAGTCGCTCCAAACTTAGCTCCTGCAACAGCTGCCATTTTACTACCAATAGCTCCACCAAGCAGAGTTCCAAGTGATCCCCCAATTTTATCTCCAACATTATCTTTTTTCATACCAAGCAAATTTATACCAGCAGTTAGCATCGATAACCCAGGAGTGGCTTTAGCTAATGATGTGGTACCACCAATTAACTTAGAGCCAATACTAGCTTTGCCAGCATGTCTCGGTACTTCTGTGGCAATTGTTTTTGCTCCTGTAAAGAACCAACCGGCTCCACTTTTAGCCTTAGAAGGAACACCTTTTAATCCAGTCATAAATTTAGATGGTTTTTTAATATACTTAGCGCTTCGACTATTAATTAAATCTCCAACATCGTTTGTAAAAGCTTGATTATTAGCCGTTTCTCCTATCGAAGCAATAGAAGTGTTAGCTTTTGCCGAACTAATTGCCGCCGTGGGCCCGATACTTGCTAGTTTGACAATTAGTTTATCAATTGCCCTAGTACCAAACTTTACAATTCCAGATACTTTATTAAATGCATAAAAGCCCGCTGCACCAATGGTTGCATACTTAGCAATGTTCTTCATTCGTTCTGGATGTTCTTCTGAATAATCTTTAAGCCACAATATTGGTGGTTTAACAACATTATCAATTACCCAGCCAAATCCCTTAAGTGCTGATATGCCACCTTCTAGAAATCCCGGTCCCATTGTTTTTCCTAACTCAAATAAAGTAGGCATAAAATCATTTTTGATAAAATCCTTACCACTTACAAACACTTCTTGAGCTGGTGCCCAAGCAGGAGCAAAGAACTTAGCTGATGCTGACACAATGTCAGGCAACTTTTTAAATTGCTCAGAAAACCACTTCATGCCTTCCTGTATTTTAGGTACAGCTGGCTCTATTAAGGTCGCCATTGTAGAAGTTACTGAAGATTTCATGGAGTCTAACGACCCTTTCCAAGTCTTCTTCAATTTCTCCATCACGCCACCCAAAGCTTGCGTTTGTCCAGCCACACCATTTGTTCCTTCGGCAATCCCTTTGACCAACCCACTTATGGCAGTTTTAGCAGATACTTCCCCGGCTGCAATCCTCTTTTGAATTTCTTCAACGGAAACTCCTGCCTGATTGGCTAAAATCTTTAGAGCTGGTACTCCAGCTTCTGTAATTTGAGTTAGTTGTTCACCAGAAGCCTTGCCAGAGACCTGCATCTTACCAAAAGCTGATGCCAAGCTATCAATACCTTCTGAACCTTTACCAGAAGCTGCTGACAAATCTCCAATAGCCCTTAAAGTTGGAACTATATCATTTTGATCCATACCATACGCAAATAAATTCTTGGCAGAAGTTGATAATTGTGTAAAAGCATAGGGAGTAGTCTTTGCAAAATCTAAAACCTCATCCATGAAACCTTGAGCTTTCTTAGTATCTCCCCCCATCATAACTTCCATGGACATTTTCGCATCTTCGATTGAACTTAAACGATCAATTCCGGCATTAAATAGGCTACCAGCTCCGGCAACACCTGCCGTTGCTAATAGACCTGTCAAAATCCCTTTTGCAGCACTTAATGGTTTGTTTAATCCCGTTTCAATTGAGCCTGCAATCTTATTTGAGGCACCACCAACACCATCAGCCATGTTACTAAACTTACTAGATAAATCAACAACATTATTCTTAGCTGATGACAATGTAGACTTGATTTTATTACCCGCTACTGATGCTTTAGATCCTGATTGCTCTATCTCGCGATTCATCTGAACAACATTATTCTTCGCGCTTGTAGCCCCTTGCCCGGCCTGATTAAACGCACTCTTTGAATTACGCTCAAACTGGACAACATTATTGGTACCATCCTTTGCGGACTGGTTATATTTGCCCATAGAGCCTGTAGCATTATTAATGGCAGATGCAGACTGATTATAACCACTCTCCATACGTCCGGATTTAGCTATAATTTTGTCTGTTTCTTCATTCGCACGTTGAAGGGCACTGTTATTTACTTTCCAGTCTATCTCTATCGACGTTTTACGTAAGGCATCTGCCATCTAAATACCACCTCTCATTAATTGAATCTTTTCACTCGCTACTTCACAGAGAATAGCTAGTTCATAAGCTGTTGCTATTTCTACCTCTTCCTTTGAGGCAATACCAGCAATAACGGGAAGCCAAAAATTAAAATCTTTTTTGACTTCTCGCTCTACTTTAAGTTGATTTGGTCTAGCTAAGCATTCTACCAAGAAAGTTATCAGCTAATGCCATAACCTCACGATAGCCATCATTCTGATCCCAATAATCCCAATCAGTTTTAGGCTCAACAATAATAGTTTCCATTAGTTGAGTGTTATAGGCTTCGTCATTAAAAGCCCCATTTCCCATTTTGGAAGCATCCAAAATGCGCTGCGCTACCCGAATACCAGGAAACTGAAATGTATACTCGATATCATTTACAGTATGCTTTTCTTGCTTACCGAATTTCTTCATAGGTTTCTTTTCAACTTCTGGAATATTATTTTTTTTCGCCACTTCTTTTACAGTTTCATCTTTTGACATGCTTGTTTCCTCCTAAGATTTGTTTGAATGATATAAAGAAAGCACCTAAATATTACCTAGGTGCTTAAGTGAATTCATGTTTGTAATCAATAGCTTTAATTGTGTACGAACGTGTTGGAACTCCTTTACCGAATGAACCATCAGGCGTTTTTTCAATGAAAGCACGAGTAGCCCAAGCCATTTCTGACTGATGCTTGACACTTATAGGGAACTCTTTACGAGAATTCGCCAAATTCATCAGGTGCTTATTACAAGGACTATTCTGAGACAAATTAATTGTAAAAGTCCCTAAATTATCGTTATTTTTAGCTGCCGACCCTTGTCCCTGAGCATCTGTTTGAACTTCGATATAAGAATTATCTTTACTAAAAGAAACCATATCTCCATCTTGAAACCCAAACATCACTACATCATCAACGATTGTTGCTACTTCTTTTGCATCATAAGTTGTCATCATATCCATATGCTTATTTCCTCCTAAACTTCAATTTTTCCAGTGACATCCACTGAATGAATGGCACCAGAACGTTTGTATTCAAACGAAAGCCCCTTATAGTTCCGACGTGCAATATCTTCCGGATCTAAATCCGACCGTTGTAAAGCACTAACTGAATAATTTCCAGCACCAGTGTCATCGATCATATCAATGATCCCATTAGTAAAAGCTGTCTGCATGATATTAGAAACTGTACTGTTTAACAATGCGATACCGTTGGCGTCGAAAGTCAATTTATCAGTAGTTGATAGTAAACGCTGAATCTTAGACTCAATGTTAGACTTAACCCAATGATCGCCATGCAATGCATCAATAAACTCACCTCCAACAGTTTTACCTTCTGAGGTTTGTGGAATACCGGCCTTTTTAACGTAAGCCATACCACCTGCTTCATGGATAGCATTTAATTCTGACACAGTCAGTTTATTTTCTTTAACTCCAACTAAATTCGGACGACCTTTCCAAGTAACAGATCCAACTGGCAAGCTGGCTGTGTTCCCTACCAAAGCGGCATCAATTGCCTCATCTAAGGTGTGGACAATACCAATTGTTAGGTTATTGCCATCAAATTGGACTAAATCAGAAACATTCGCCACCTGAACGACTAAAAACTTGTACTTTTGTTCTTCAATCACATTAGAAATAGCTAACGCATCAGCTGCTTCATATTCAGCTAATAAAGCAAAATGCCACGATTCAAAGAAATAGTTTTCAGCCGCCTCTTTGATTTTTCCTTCTTCAAACGTAACTACTGCGACTGTACGAGGTTTATTACTTTGATTCCAGATAGTATTAACCTTCTTAAATACAGCAGTTGTGTCATCGTACGCCTTTTTAAGCGTCTCAATGCTTTCATACTCCACATATGCGGCAGCAGTCCCTTTAACAAAGATTGCGGGATTCCCCAAACCTACAATTGGTTGAGGGTTTTGAATATCAATCGTTACTGTAACATCTGTAATTTTTTCTAAAGCCATCTTGTTACCTCCTATATTTCTACATTTTCTATTTGCGGACGATTCTCCACATAGTTATCCTTGACTCTTATCCTAATATCAAAACCAGCTGTTCGTTCATACTCTATGCTAATCAGGTTATCTCTTTTAGCCACACCCGTTAGTGAAACTAAAACAATATCATTTTCTTGAAGTAAGTATTTGGTCTCAGTGAGACGCAAGTATTTATTAAGTTGCATTGCAGAATTCAAGACTCTCAAGCCTGATAAGTCATGACCCGTTAAAGAGACCACACACTCAAAAACTTCACCTTCCACTACATCATGAGTGACAGATAAATATGGTGAAGTTAAAGTATATGTCCAAAACGGATACTCAGGCTGTGGTCCATTAGAATTACTCTCAATTAATTGATTATTATTAGCTGTTTGTACAATAATACCTAGAAGTTTGGCTAATTTTTCATAATTATATGCTGACAATGTTTTCCACCGCCTTGCATCCATATTGAATAACATTAGAATAATCTGTATAATCTACAGCATTTTCTACTGAATAAACTCGCCCATGATGCTTAACAATCGATTTCATTGGTACAACATGAGAAGAGTACCAAATCATTTCATAATCCTCAAAACGACCACCATCTTGATAATTAAGTTCAATCGGTAACTGAGTAGCTAATGACGATGGTATAAATGGTTCACTTAGATCAAGAACTTCATCGCCTGTCTTCTTAACCCACTCGCCATTTACATATTCACCACCTTCATCTTTTTTTACTACAACAGTAATAGGAGTACCAAATGATGATAATAGTGATAAAAAATCAAGCTTTTCCATTAAGCACCCACCACCTTCCATACAACTGACTGCCTTAATCTACTAGAATCTATCAACGGATTATTAGAGCCCTTTCTTGCTACAGTAGCACCTGCATTGCCGGGCTCTGACATGGTTTTAATAGTTCGTTGAACATCGCGTTGTATTCTGCCCCCAAGTCTTTCATATAATTCTCTAGCACTCAAACTTCCATTGATTAATTTACCTATAAGTAAATTGAAATACTCACTCCAACTTTTTTCCTGCTCATCAAAAGTTGATCGTATAAAAGACCGTTCAGGTATAACTACTTCTTCAACCAAATAAAACATAACAGTTAGTTTGCCACGTTTGTTAGCTATCGCTAAGATATTTTTGCCCTTTGGCTTAAATAACCCATCAATTTCTCTAGCTTTCTTTTTACCTGCCGCTTTGGTTGGTATCGTAAGAAACTTGCCTTTTGGCTTAATAGTCATGCCAAACTCATGAACACTAGCTAGCATCGCCATAAATGAATCATCATCTCCAAATACACCAATCTCCAATGAATAGCTATTAAGGTGTTTTAGTTCATTAGCAACATCATTAGAACGATTATCATCAATCACACGCACCTATATCACCACCAAACTTGTCCCATTTCCTTTTGTATACTCTTTAAGCAATCTTGCATACTCCTGACCGTATACTGTGCGTTTTAAGTCTGTGTAAGTGGAGTGAAAACCAGAATACTCGCGCTCCAAAGAACCAACCTTCTCTCGTTTAGTATTCTGATTATTTAAAACGGCCAAATGACAAGCTAGATAACGGTTGGCCTGCTCCTCAATATCCTCTGGAAACTTTTTACGACTAACCTCATTCCACGCATCATAAATAAACAACAAAATGGCTGCATCATCAACATTAGCAACTTCTTTAGCTGTCAATTTGACATTCTCAACAGTTGTTTTAGTCATAATAAAATCCTCCTAGTCTTCCGTATTAACTACAGAGTCCGCAGGAGGATTTTGAATACTTTCAATTTGTTCTTCGATAGCTTTCTCAACTGATTTTCGTGGTTTAGGTTTAGCTTTCTTTTCATCATCGGCCCATTGGCTCAATAAGGATAAATCGAACGTATCGGCTATCAAAATTAATGCTTCATCTGCCTTCATATCACTTACTGAGTTAACCACGGCACCTTTTACTTCTGGCAATACTAGTTCTTTACCAACTAAAGCTTTATCTAGCGAGTTACTTTCAATCGCTTCCTGAAAAGCTTTAGTTTGTTTTTCATCTAAATTATTCGCTCCAGGTATGATCATTACATCTCCTATATGACGAATAAAGTTCCCCTTATTTTGTACGATCATATTTAAATCCTCCTTTTCTTTTTTAGATACCATCCACACGAAGAATAGCATATGGAGTTCTAATCAATGCTCCACCACAGCGCTCTTCAAATGGCACTTTCCAGTTAGGATATGCCCATTCTTGTTCAAAACGAGTAATATCCATCGGTAGTAAGATTTCACAAGTAGATGAACGCGTGTCCATGATAATAAGACAATCCGTACCACCAGTACCAGCACCATCAAGGTCATATACAGGAGTAATTGACTCAAACCAGTTATTCCCTTCAATTACTTTTAAAATAGTTCGAGCATCGTAATCACTATAGCGACGGTTCAACTCTTCGTATTGTTGCGATGGCACTAACATCTTAAGGGAAGCCGTCCGATAACCAGGAATAGTTGTGATTTTAGCTCTAGCCTTTCGGATTTCTTCTACAATTTCATCGCTGGTAGAAGTAGCCCATGTTTTTGGTGCATTGATAACTTGGATACCATCAGCATTAACAACACCTTTAACATCCACTTTTTCATCGCCTGTAAAAATAAAACTATTTTCTTTTTCTGCAATAGCACGTCTAGCTGTTTCTGACTTCGTTGCATCAACTGACTGGCCCGTTAATTGAGCTTGTCTAATTTCTTGTACTCCAAATTTAATACCTGCAGCAATCGTATAAATCGGCTGTTGGAATCGTTTCATGTCTGTATCAACTAACGGTAGATCATCTGCTCCATTAGCAATGATTTTAGCTGCTCCTGAGCGAGTCATGACGTTATAGCCATATGTTTCCGCTCCTGGATGAATATCCGTTTTAATATTAAAAATTGATCGTGCTACCAGCTCCTCTTTCGGCGCTTCATAAATCACTTTATCAATTGCTTGTAGGTCTCTAGCTTCTAATGTTGCTGTTACTTGACTTGGCATGTGTTTATTTCCCCTTTCCTATTACGGTAAATTAATTTGTAAGATAGCTAAGCCATCTTGTTGGGCAGTACTTTGGAAAACACCAATTACGGTATCCCCTGTTGCGGCAACATCAAAATTCCCTGTTGACGTTACTTTAGCCTGTTCGCCTTCCTTGACATCATTGTCCACCTTTACCCAAATAGATCCTTTACGTAAAACTGGAACCATCTCACCTTTTCGGTACTCACCGACTTTAGTATCATCATTGAATTTAATCTCATCAACAAAGTTTTTGGCAATCGCTACACCAAAAAAGACACCAGTTGAATAAGGCTTAGCCACATTCTCTGCAACCTCAATACCTTGCCCAAATAGAACTTTATCAACACCAATTACTTTCGAATCGGATTGAGTACCTTGATAATTAGCAAGCTTGCCAATCCCAAGCTCTGGCTGCATATATTTTGTAGGTAATGGAATAGTCATAATTAGTTATCTCCCTTCTTATTCATGTTCAAGCGTTTATTCTTCAATTCTTCAATTTCTTCTGCTTTTTCTTTGTCATTATCCTTAGCATCACTAAATACTGCTCCTTGAGTGAAGCCTTTATGACCAGATACATCAGCCATAGCATCGAAAAAGGCATTAACGTAATCGTCTGATTTACCATCACCCTTAAAATCCTTGTTAACTGTCTGAATCACAGCTTCTTTCACTACTCTGTCGGTTTTACCATCAAATTCGAATGAATCTCCAAGCAATGGCTTAGCCTTCCCTACGAGCTCAATACGAGCTTGTACGGCTTTGTCAATTGCATCAGAGGTCATTGTATTAGCCTTTGCTTCTGCTAATTCTGCTGTCAAACTTGTTACTTGCGTTTGAAGAGCATCACGTTCCCCCGAAATAGTATCAACGTTAGCCGCTTTATTAGTCGCTGTTTCCAACTGAGCCTCTAATGTATCAACCCGTGCTTTCCCCACTGGATCTACTTCATAATCTTTACTATCAATTTTTAATACTGGCATTGTATTACCTCCACTCTTATATTTTTCTACATCGTTTGAATCTATCATAAAAGCTGAATCAGCTCTTATAGCAATTGTAGGACCCGCTCTACCTTCATCAACCACAGCTATATGGTTAATTTTCATATTACGTTGTACTGAGTCATAACGTTCTCCATTATAGGACCCTGTTTCCTCTGAGACATCAGCCTCAAATCCTATTGAAAGCTCACGTTTTCCATTCCTTATCTTCTCAATAGTAGATGAGTCAGTTACTGTAAATGACACTACTAATTTGTTGTCTTGAACTTTTGCATCAGTATGAGTCATTCCTTTGCTGTACTTTGAATAGTTACTAGCTGTAACTGGTTCATTAGGATGATCATCAGTAATTGGTTTAGCATTTGCGCTATCAATGGTAATTTGCTTAAAAAGTTCATCAGGAAGTTTTGCCTCCATAGCCACACCACCATCACGCCGATAAGGAAACACACCAGGTCTAGTAACAGGGCATGCTGTAATCGTCAAATAGCCCTCATCCGTCTCTTTAAAGTCGAGGATAAGAGCTTTATCATATCGTTGTTGCACGGGCATTTGATCACCTACTTTCTACTATCAACTGATCTCCAACTTCTACCTTATCAGTGATATCATTTAAAACTTGCAGTCGTTTAAGCGATAAACCATATCGAGTGGCAATATCTGCTAAAGTTTCTGTTTCTGCAACAATATGAATAGTTGCACCTGGTTCTGGAATTGGTTTTTTAGATCCTTTTTTAACTTCTGTAATTTCGACAACCTTTTCTGTCGTCTCTTCTTGTTTTTTATCTTTTTTTGTCATCATTAATCTCCTTTCAATTTTTGGGCACAAAAAATAGCCCTTGCCTAATTTGTAATTAACTAGGTAGGTACTATTTTTTGTTTAATAACCTTTTTAACTCTCTTTCAAACTGCTTATCTTTAACTTGAGCAGCTTTGATTTCCTCATCCGACATATTTTTATCATATCCCAAACTTGTCGGAATCGGATTATCATGCCACCTAGGGTGAGAGTACGGTTCCATTTTTTTCTTATTCCCAACCATTATACCTCCTCCAATACTATATATGGTTTACTTTCAAATAGATATCTATCAACAACTTTAAACTTAGTATTTTTACTAAACAGTACTTCTTTTTCATTTTTATTAAACGAGCCTAAATCTTTACCATTGGTTGAGTTAAGTATAACAAATCTGACATCATCTGTCTCACTATACACGGTTTTAGTCGTAGAAAAATACTCTTTAAATTCATTGATCTTACCAATTTTAAAATCGCTGACAAATGATATGACTTCTTTGTCATCATTAAAGAAATACGACCTTGTAAGTTCTCCATTATAGTTTGGTAATTTATCAAGTGCATTATCTAATTGTTCCATAAATTCCCTATCTTTTTCCGTTAACTCATAATCGTTTCGCAGTTTATCATTTATGATATACGAATCCGAGCTCACATATTTATTAACTGCATGCTCTTCATTTGGAGTTAGGCCAAATTCAAGATTTTCCTCTTCCAGCTCGTCTTCGTCAACAGGCTCACCACCACATCTGCAACCATAATCTTCTCCAGGTAATAAAGGATTATCTGCATAAAAATAAATTTTTCCATCACGCTCAACATGACTATCTCTAACTTTATTATCTCCACTGTCTGACCATCGAAAAGCTTTAATACCGGAACGTTGATGTCTTTCCGCGTTTAATTGGCCTAACAGTCTGCCAACTTGGTCACGAGCAACAAATTCCGCTTTATTTACTGACATATCTGAATATTTAAGAAGCTCTTTGCGTATTTCAGATGTAGACTGACCACTTGTAACTCCACGTAAAATTGCTTGTTCAATATTCTGAGTATAGTTATCACGAATGGAAGTTATATAACTGACATTTTCTTGAACTTTGGCTTCTAAGAATAGTTTTAACCATTGCTCAGTCTCAATCGGGTTAGTCCCCTTAACCTTGAGTTGAGTATTTACATTAGCTTTATTAGTCGTACTAACTCCCTTAACAAACTTATTCGCAATCCTCTTCGCGTAAATATTTGGAAAAGCTCCTAATGCTAAGACTTTAATTTTCAAAATAGCATTACGAATATTATCCATAATTGAATCATTTCGTTGACTATCAGTGACCATTCGATGAGCTGCTATCAAAGGTACAACAATATTATCAAATTCATACAAAACTAAATCAGACAATTCAGAACTCAATTTGTTTATATTGTTAGCATATGAACGCTCAATGTTAAATGGATAGCGTGTTTTTGGCATCCTAACCATTTGATCTGTCCTGCTTATACTTATCGTATACTTCTTTAGCAATCAGACTTCTTTCGTCCTCAGATAAGCTATCAGCATTAAATTTAGAGCTTTCCGTCACGCCAAATCTGCCAAACCGAGCTTCTTCTACTTCCTCTGGATCAATTACGCCACGATCAATATAAATAGCATCTGTTTCAGCTGTCAACTTACGTATTTCAGCATCTGTTTTACTATCCACATTCCATAACGGGTTAAACTCAATGGACCATTCTTCACTATCAGGATCCATACGACCACCACATTCATCACTAGCATACATAAGCAACCGAACTAAGTACTCTAATTGCGGTCTAAGCTCATTCTCTTGCATACTCGCAATCCGAGAATAATAATTCATCACATCGTACTGAGCTCCCGTTACAGTGCCAGCCTCTTGGCCTTTAAGAACTGTTTTGGGCATTCTTGCAGCCCCTGACAGATAGTCCCACACAAAATCAAGCAATGAGTCAATACCTGTGGCCTGAGTGGCTTCTTTTGTTAATGACTCCTCACTCTCAATAATAGCGAGTGCTTCGGTACGGAACTTATAATCCATAATCATACCAAGTTGAGCTTTTTCTTCCGGTGACAAACTAGTGACATCTTTAGATTTAAATACCTTAAATACGTAATCATATAACATCTGACCAACTGACCATAAGCTCGTGTCAACAACAGTTAAAACATCATACAAGCTCTCAATCAATGACGTACCTTCTAGTTCATCCTCAAACCTCATGTCTTGTTGATGCAACACTCTTGAATGATGAATCTTTACATACTTATTTTTGTCTAACAGCTCAATTTTGCCATTTCGGGCATAATTATTAATGTAAAAAGTATCGATCAAACCATAACGAGGACTAAACACATCCTCGTCAATCAATCTATTATTAATTTTCTTTCCAGAGAATGAGTTTAAATATAAAATTTTCTTCACATTATCCAAGTTGATAGGTTCAGATAGTTCAAATTTCTTAATTTCTTCAGTGCCTATTGAGATAAAACCATCACCATATAAACGTTGATAAATGAATTGCTGTTTAATTCTTTCTTTAGCCTTTAACTGCCTGAGTCTTGATTCATAAAGAGCTTTTTTCTTATCGTCTTTCATTTTAAGCGTGAATCCTGCCCTAGTCATGTCCTCAGAAGGAATATCAACGATATTCTTGGCCATAGAGTTACTTGCATACATGTTTTCTAAGTCTGTATCAGTTAGCAACCGCCTTTGACCAGGCACTTGACGAGTTAAACTATCACGAGCATGCCCTTTACCATTACCAGCCATAAAATCCTGACGGATAACACCTTTACTGTCCGTTAAAATTAGTTTTTTCTTTGTTTCAAGCGATCCCAATCCCCCACCTACTTTCTGACTTGGTGTCTTACCATGCTTCTATGCCCATTCGCTTCCAAGTATTGTCAGCTACACAAACATATATATAACTATCATCCCAACACACAGTTCCCTGCTCACCAACGGCGGTTGAACTGACTGGCGTTTTCTTAGTTCTTACTCTTATAGCATCGCCAACCAAGTCTAGCGGTCTTGTTGGTGTCTTTGTCCCTATTCCAAGGTATCCATTCGATCGTTTTCCATAAATAAATGTCCCAATTGGTGTACCATCATCTTTATATCGAACAATTTCAAAGTCAGAGCCTTGATTCGATCCAGTTTCATCCGTACTATTAGCCCTGACACTCCAACGCTTAGAATATAATTTATCAGCGATTATGCGGCCATTCTCATCTAAAGAATCTACTTTTTTGTTTGCAGTTGCTAACACCAACTCTCGATTAGAGTTTTTAGAACCAGCAACTCTTGATGATCCATTAACAGTGAAATTAGCATCCCACGTTTGTATCTCACAAATATCTTTATCAAATGGAAATTCCATTCTTGTGTGAAGTGAGCCATCTAATTTAGTTGTCTCAATAGAACCATGCACATGATCGGGTTGTCCTGCGTCATTCGCTTTATAGTGTGCAATGATTGCAAATTTGTCATCGCCTAGTTCATCACACCACGATAAAGCAGGTTTAGCACGAGCAGCAGTCCATTGTAATCTGATAGCATCCGATAAGTGTCCTTCGCTTTGTACCCATTTTGTTGATACTGCAATATGGATGCGGTTATCTACAAGTTTTTTACCACCCCCTGGTAGCTCACTTGGTTCAAAATCCACTGCCGATTCAATCAATTGGTCAAAGTTTACTGATTTTAATTCTTTTTTATAGCCAAACAAACCTTTTAATCGCTCTTTTATCTCATTTAGCATACAATTCCTCCTATCCTATTACGTAATTATCATCTAATAAATTACCACTATCCAAGGACGCTATCTTAACTTCTGGTTCAGGCGGATTTTTAGAACCATCCTTTAATTGTTTGTCACCATATCTTAGTTTTACAGTTATATCCAAAATATCTTCTAGTTCCATACTTCACCTCCACTAAAGATTATAACGTTCTTTTAATGAGCCTCTACTATCCATTTGAACCAACGCTTGGGACATTGAATCAACGTCATCGTCGTGCGCACCATTAGGAAAAGAAATAAGTTCTTCAACATAATCATCTACCCATGGCTTCCACAAAGGATGAGGCAAATAGACATTGCCGGCTTCCCAAAGTGGTGCAATAGCATTAGCTCTTACTTCTTTACCACCTTTTGGTTCAACAGGTACAATTCCTGATAGCTTCTTACTTAGCATTTCTATAACAGCTGATCCGTTAGCTTTATCTTCAATATATTTTCCTGTTGCCTTAGGCCATCTATTAGTCATGACCTTAATAGCTTTCATAGTCTCTACAATCCCCATACGTTCGTTATGGCGATCAAGCAAGTAATAATCTGCCTTCTTTTTTGCCCACACTTGACCGGAAACAAAGTCTGATGTATCAGTATCTTTAAATGTACAATCCCATGATTGAGCTTGCTTGTCGAAAAGCCTAGGCATAATTACTACATCATCACCCAGCCCCAGTTTAATTTTCATTTCGATATTAGGAACATAGTAATTTATCCAACCACGTTTAAATACGTTACCACCAGCTGGTGTTGGTCTCTGTTGATAAAGAGAAGCCCACCCTCGACTTCCAGTTACCGCTTTTGTAGTTTCGGCCCACTTTACATCTTTACCAATCTCTGGAGCTAACGGTTCACCAATTTCACGACCAAGTAAATCATTTTCTTCGGCAATAGCCGGAATTTTTATTTCTTCCCAAGGTAGCTTTCGCTCTCTCAACAATCGACCTGCTAAATCATCCTCATGCCATCTTGTCATAATAATAATTACACTAGCATCTGCAGTTAATCGAGAATAAAAAGTATCCTGCCATTCAGCGTATATTTTATCTCTAATCGTTTTACTTTCTGCCTCTGCTCTATTCTTTATCGGGTCATCAATAACTAGTAGTCTAGCACCACGACCAGTAGCACCACCAAGAATAGATGTGCTATACAAAGAACCTAAATGATCTTTCACAGCCCATTCACTTACACTTGCCGTGTCGCTACTTATCTCTAAATCAAACAGTTCTTTAGCATGATTTCGGAACTTTTCACGATTCTTACGACCAAATTTTTTATATAACTCTTCCGAATACGAAACTACCATTGCCAAACTATCTGGATTCTTCATCAAGTAGTATGATGGAAAAGTTTCCGTAATAACAGTTGACTTACCATGTTGTGGTGGGATTTCAATTATTAGATAGCACTGCTCACCATCAATTATGCGCTGAAGATTGTTTGTAATATAACGTTGGTGGCGTAATAAATCGAATTGTTTCCCATGTGACAAATAGAAATAATCAGCATAGTTTCTTCTGGCTAGCTCTTTAGTAGCCTCATGCGCTATAACATCAATATCATGTTGTATTTTGAGCATTGGCTAATCGCCTCAATTCATCCTCAGAGAGACCTTTTAATGGATTGATAATAGACATGGCACCAGTATGGTCAATCGTTTGCTTATCCCGCCACTCATCTGGTTTTCTATTTTTAAGCCAAAAGATTTGTGCCGTTGTGTCAGGTATTACCTCTTTAGTTTTACTCTTTACCAAAGTTCTTTTATCCCTCGGAAATGCTAAACGTTTATATTCAATTTCAGCATCGTTAGCATCTGGATGCTCAAATTTATATATTTTGATAAATTTTTCTAGCTCATCGTAGTATTCTTCATCCTCCATTTGATAAACTAAAAATTCTTTTTCTTCATATTCGTATCCCAAAGCTCTCGTCAAGAGCTTGTTTTCAACTTGACGATCAACAACCTCTTTCCCCTTTTTTAGGGCCTCTAATATCTCTAAGTATCTTTTCTTATAATTATATAAAGTAGCTGTTGAAATCCCCATATTCTTAGCAATTTGTTCGTCAGTTAGTCCATCACGAGCCCAGCCTTCCAATTTGATAAGCCCTTCATCCGTCAGCCATTCTTGATATTTACCTTTAGAACCACCTTTAGACTTTTTGCTCATGATATTTCACCTCTTTCAGCTTCGTAATCTTTCCTTAATATAAACTTCACTCTATTGTTCAGTCTTTGTCATAGTAAATTCACATTTAAGCTGTATATTATAGACATACCAACAAACAACCCTAACAAAACTTTTTCATTATTTACTCCTCCAAAGTAAATAAAAAATCTCCTTTAGCTCTCAGTTTATCACTGAGGGCTATTCTTTTGCGGTGATGTTCATAGTTACTCTGGATATGCTCACAACTAAAAAAGCCTCGACCTAATTCAATCAACTTATGTTCGTTGAGTTCCATAGGACTAGCTTCATTATGCATTTCTATTAAACTATAAGATGACTTAAGCTCTACTTGGCGAACTTTGCCATTCTTAGGATAAGTATTTTCTAGACTTATATACCAATAGTTCACTTAAAATCACCTACTTTAATTTATCCAAAAACCCCTGTACAGAAATCCATACAGGGTCAAAGGAGGATTGAGAAGTTTTACCCTCTCATATATAGGTGGCAGCCGTATGACAAGAATTTGTTTTTGAAGACATTTTCTCGTTAAGAACATACATCGAAATTTTTACTATTTCTTCAGCAATAGAAAAACTCTCATTCTTAAATAGCTCAATAAACTCTATGATTTCGTCAGTATTCATAAAGTACAGCAAGGTAATTACTGATTTAATGTTAATTTTTCCTGTCTTTGAAAATTCATCGAACAAAAATTGATACATACTAATCATTTTCATATTTTTTCTCCTCTTTCCACATAATCTTTTTTATGGTAATATGAGGTAAATAGCAGTTCAAAACTATTTACCCTGATGTACAAGCGTTGCTGCGCTTTGTGCATCTTTTTTTATTTTTCATCTTGATCCATCAAAGCGACAATTCCTCTTTTTTCTAATAGCTCATGGATAAATAATCTACCTTTTTGAGTCCATTTCGTTTGCATCTGAACATCAGGCGTACCGTTACTTCTGGTAATGTTTATAGTATCAGACTTTGTATACCCATTATTCATGTAATTCTTGTATAGAATCCATTGGTCATTGACTTTCCGCTGAACCCGCTCTTCATTTAAAAGTTTGTTCAATCGAAAAGCAGACATCCCGTAATCAGCGCCTATTTGAGTTACAGTCAACGTTTTCTTAGAAGCAAGTATTTTATCTAAATAACTAATTCTCGGCTCATATTCAGCTATTCGTTGTGCTTGAATGACATTTTCAACCTTTAACTTTTCATTTTCTTCTGCAGTATCTGCTGCTAATCGTAATGCTTCAGCAAAAGTTGAAGGGATTTGATATTGAATAACTGTTTTTCGTTCTTTTCGTTCCATTTCATTAAATCTTTGAACATAAGTTGCTGTAAATCGTGTTCCCTTTTTACCAGTTAATTTATTTGCTACCATTTCACAGCCTTGTTTGGTCAGTTCAAAACATGGTCGTTCTTGCTGATTTGAATCTTTATATATAGATTCTATGAAGAAATCGCCCAATCCAATTTTGGCTTCGGCTAAATACTCACAATATTGACGAATATCTCGCATCAGCTTACTGTGCTCTTTTCCTACCATCTTAGCTATTTCTCTGCTATTAATAGTTCTCTCTAATAATTCATTCATCTTCTATTCCTCCTCTGTTCCGTAAAATAATGTCCAGTTGAAATCTAATACTTTAGCAATTTTCTTAGCAAATTTAACACTAGGCTGTCTCGTGCCATTTTCAATCATTGTATAATGTGGTCTTTTCATATCAGACAGTTCTGCTACTTGCTTTTGAGTCAAGCCTTTTTCTTTCCTTGCTTTTTTTAACATGTTATCCAAATAATTAACCTCCCTTCAAATTGTAACGATTAGCCACATCTACATAATACAGTAACAGTTAGACACTTGTCAATGAGAAAATGTAACGAAATGAAACTTTTATTTTTTGTGTCTTTATGCTACAATTGTCAAAAAGGAGTGGCTTCTATGTTTTCAGAAAAAATTAAAGCGCTGCGACGAAATAAAAAGGTCACTCAGGAAGAAGTTGCCAAACAAATTGGTGTTTCACGACCAGCATATACAGCTTACGAGATAGGTAAACGCGAACCTGGTTATGAAATTGTTGTTGCTCTAGCCAATTATTTTAATGTTTCAACAGATTACTTGCTTGGTAACAATAAAACACCCGAATGGGCCTCAGAGAGTGAAATACTTGAGCTTGATAAAATTCTAGAAAGCAACGTAAGTATGGCCTATAAAAATGGTGAAATAACTCCAAAAGATAGAGAAGCCATTAATAATATGGTTGCTGGCTATTTTTGGAATAAAAAAGAAAAAGAACGAAAATAGTAGCTTTTAGCCCGCCTTAAAACTAAGGTGGGCTATTTCATCTGCCAGCACAAAAATGTGTTTGCTCAAAACAAACTTGTTTGCGCTCCTGCAGATAAAGCATTATGAATTTTACTCATACCTCGGTTAACATGCGTTTGCGCTGTACTTTTACTTACACCTAAATAATTTGCCGTTTCCCCATAGCTATTTCCCTTACCAATAACGGAAACTACTGCATGTTTCTCTCGCTCTGTCAGTGTAGACATATAATCATCTAACTTCTGTAGCTCATCATAACTAAGTCCCTCATAATCTTCACGAAAATTATTAAATGTAGCTTGTTCAATATCTCCCCAGTACTCTGTTCTTTGATATCTAGAGCGTCTCCCAATCTCACGACGATTACCAGGTTCTTTTGCATTGTGTAACCAATCAATAGAATACTGACTACTGGATATGATTGAACCTAGCTTTGTCATTTGCAATCTTACTTCACTTAACTCTTTCGAAACCTCTGGTATTTCATCCCATTTCTTTTGATTCTCGCACTCTATTCTGTACTTTAATAGAAATGCCTTCTGGTTCTTCAATTCCTCATAGCGAGCCTTTAAGGGCTTTAAATCCTCACGATATTCATTTTCCAATTCGTCTGCATATTTCCAAGCCATGAAGGCACCTCCTTATAAAATACAAAAAGAGGACACAAACCAACGCTAAAATAGCATTAGTTCGTATCCTCTGGTTCTTCCTAGTAAGACACTAAATATTAAATTATCCAACCTGTTCGATCGTCACCTCTGACGACTTTTCCATTTTTAGTATGAATTTCAGTTACACCATAATCTGGTAGTTGCTTAACGTACGCCGTACCATTACTAATTATAACGATGGCGTTGTTGTATTCCTGTAAGTTAGGTTCGTTCATGTCAATCATTTTCGGCTGTTCACTTCCCATTATGCCTGCTCCTTGTTATAATAGTTTTGGACACTGTTATAAGGAGTGGCAAGGGAAACCTTGTCGCTTTTTTCATGTGCTCCAATCCTCAAAAAGAGAAATAGTGTTAACTCCTAGAATTGCTGCAAATTCTTGTAGTTTTGTTGGCCTTGATTGAATTAAGCCGCCAACTAGTTTGCCGTATCTACTGGTATCCAATCCCGTTAAATCGCAAAATTTACTGATTGTGATATTAGACTCTTTTCTGAATCTATCAATATTTTCACCAACCACTACCATAACTGGCCGTTCGCCTTCTGGAATCATCTTATTACCTCCTAAATTTTCAACATGTCCTCTTTGATCGAAAGACTAAGCTTTATTTGAGACCACTCTTCAAGCTCTTTTTTATGCTTTTCAGCGCTCTGTTTTGACGCATGAACACTAGTAAAAGATTCACCTTTTCCGTTGGTAATGACCCAAACTCTCATCTAAAAACCTCCTTTCTTGCTAATATCCGTGAGATTACTAATTTTCATATATTACAATTCAGTTCATTTAACATAACTTTATGGTACAATTGTTCTATCAAAATATTGGAGGTTTTTACATGAAAAAGAATCGTATTGTCTTTATGTTAGTTTTTTCTGTTCTACTACTGTTTAGTTTCTCAACCAAATCAGAAGCTACTATTACTCGAGCCACACCAGTTATGCAAAAGGTTACTTTAGAAAGTGGAGAATCAACTAGCATTACTTCATTCCTAGTAGCAAACAAATTTTATAGACATTTTACATCTGCTCAAATTAGAACAGCTAATAAAGAAAAAGAATCCTTTATGCTTTCCATAGTTGGAGATTCCCCAGATGGATCTTCTCGAGACAAGTTTTATTATGATGATGGTCTTACCTATGGTTCATTTGCAGGTGTTGGTGGTACACCACACAGTTTAATTGCTAGAAATGGATCAGGATACATTACCTATAAATTGACTAATCTATCAGCAGCGCCTATTACATACCTATTTGGTTTTAACTCTGCATTAATGTCTGATTCAGAAGGCTATCTAGAAGCAAATCCGATTTTACGATTCAGCTTCCCTTCGGATTGGTACACTAAATAAATTTAATATTCAATAAAAGACGACTTTTTTGTCGTTTTTTTTTGTACTTTCGTAAAGAATAGCAACATCTACTCTTTCAATTCACTTAACACATCTTCTAAAACTTTAACAATCGGCTTGTCAGTCAGTTCTCTACATTGCTCTGACCACTCTTCATAGTAAACAGCATTATTAATGAATGTCTGCATTTTATATGAACTTCTTCCAATACCGTCTGCTACTATTTCTAAAGCCATATCCATTTCATTTTTAGAAAAGTCATAATCATAAACCACAATATCCCATTCGCCCCAGTTTCTAAGTTCGTAAAAATCATCTGGTGGTAATTCATCGTGATAATCGGCTAAATAATTAATCATTGACTGTTTGATTTCACTATCATCATTCGAGATACATAGAACTTTCGCTTCATCTGTCCCTATTACTACTTTCATTTCATTACCTTCTTTCCTTTTTAGATTGTGATTATTCTAGGAATTAGAAAGACTATTAATATTTTGGTCTTTTCACCAGAGGCTCATTAAAAGCTTCTGAATTATACTCCCAAAAGTTAATAACAGCCTTCTCGTATTCCCTCTCATAATAATCACGTTCATGTTGTTCTGTTTCACTATTGAAATGCACAATCGCAGATTGACAATAAATTGCAGATTGTAAGTATTTAAATAGAGGTTCGTGCATAACCCACGAATTCCCCACCATGGCAGCAGTCTGGGTAGCGCTACCCATTCCGTTAATCGGTCGAATTTTACTTACCATTTGATTAATTTCCCAAGCCATTATTTTTTCTTTTTTATTTGCCATCAATCCCACCTACTTAATATTTTTTCTTTTTTTAACAGTTTTTCATCAGCTCTTACTTGTTTAGCAATTTCTGAGTAGTTTTTTAACCGACAACGTTTAGAACAATACATCTGATCGCTTCTAATGGGGCTATATTGATTCATGCAGTACCAACAATTTTTTAACTCTCCCATCGTTTACACCTTCTTATTCTTTCTGGAATTAAGAAACTTTTTCCCATTCATTTTTTTCTCTTATCGACCAAACTGGAAGTGATTTCCCGTAGTCCTTCCATTCGAGCCACCATCCCGCACATGGTTCGTTATCATCATTCCTACCAAATCTATATCTAACAAAAGCATCTTCAACCACATACGGGACATCTATACCAAACATTTCAGTTTTCCATGATTCTATAGCTTGTTCTTTTGTGTATTTTTGTTTACTGAATCCTCCCCAGTTTCGCCAGTCACCATAAAAAATCATTCTATCAAATTTACTTTTACCTTTGATCACGTTAAACCCTTCTTTCTTTGTAATCTTTTAAGGATTAATCACTTAACACGATCACACTTTTTACAAAGTTTGTAGTAGTGTGGCGGATGCGTATTAATGACTTTTTCCTTATAATCGTGTATACAAGTTTGCTGCTTAAATGCTAACTTGAGTGTAATAATGATATCGCCAATCATTCCGCCACCTCTTCCGAATATACTTCACTAAGTATCTGCTCACTAACATCCAAACATATGGCCCTTTCAAATGCTTCAATAGGACTATTAAGCAATGATGATAAAATGTACTGTTCTAATTTCTCTTGCTCTGGAAACTTTCTGTCGGCTACCTCTAAAATCGTATCAGTCATTGCCTCAGCAATATTTTTTGCAACCTTGTTTAAATCAATTGTTATTTCATTCATTCCACCACCTCTTTATGTTCCTTAACCCTGATCAACCTTATTTCACGCTGACCACTGTCAAAACTCCTTAACACGTTGAAAAAACTCTTACATATCAAAATCTCTCGAATTATTTCCGTGTCCGATTTACCTCTTGACCATTCTTCCAAAAGGCTGAGATTAACAATTAGACCGTCTGATTTAATACGGTACATATTCTTCTTTTTACGTCCCATTTCCTACCTCCTAGTTGGTAATTCAATAGCTATTAATCAGTTATTCCCTTTCTGATTTCGTTATCAGTTTTATCGACTTTTTCTACTACTTCTTGCGCTTGATCACGATTAAACCATGCGTCTTTAAAATAACTGTCCTGAGCATCCATCATTTTTAATCCTTCATAGGCTAACAAATATAAAATTTTCCATTCTTCTTTACTAAGCGAATCGCCCAATTTCTAAGCCCTCCTATCGGTTCTTCAATAGCTATCAAACACATACTGTTCAGTTCTAACCCTTTTTTGAGATTGAAATTTATTATTACTAACTTTAAAATAAAATTTAATCACACATGAAAGAGGTGTTTCATTTGCTTTTCAAATTTATAGCTGGATTTGTTTGTGCACTTATAGTTAGGTTAGTAATAAAAAAAATGGTAATAAAAGATCGACGGTTAGAAAACATCCATCCCTTTATATTTGTCGAACAAAAAAATGGAGCTTCCATAATATTGAACGCTGAAATGAAATCAAAATTGTTTGAAAAATACGATATTGAGCCAAATGGGTACAGTTGGCAAGATACAATTTCAACTTATCTTCAAGTGAATCATCCATCTATTTTGAATACTGTCTCCTTCGATCCAGAAGCTGACATGTTTGCATGTTATGGGAAAACGAAAGATATGAAAAACCTATTGCAGTATCTTGTCAACTTCTATCACAATGATCAGCAATTAGAAAATATCATTTCTAATTTATACAAATGATAACCTCATGATAACCTCACAATTTTTGTGAGGTTTGTGTATTTACTCCTTCTTATTCTTAAACCAATTAAACAGATTCCTTGTTAGGTTCATATGTCTCAGCCTTTAGCCGATAATAATCAGCCATGCTAATTTCTTCGACTTGATCCAAGTATTCAGAATCATCAGGTAATACCTTACTCACAACTAAAGCAGCTAACTCTTTGTAAATAAACCCACTTTCTACTACACCCCACCCAAATACATTCGCATACAAGAAACTATTTTCCTTTTTATAAATGGGGCCAATCATTTCCCTTGATCTTGTTGATAATTCTTTTGCAGGCTTATCTTTAGGATTTTTTCTAAAACTAAAACTGCCATGTTTGTTAGGTTTTGACAAAAGTGAGTCTTTATATTTTTCATACGACTCTGTTCTTGGTAAAACAAGGATTTCTGATCCCATCAAAGCTATGTCTTCCTCTTTTAGTTGGAACTCATCAAGAAAACCAGATTCTCTTAACATCTTAAAAGCTTCTTTTGACCAATTTTTATTCCACCAGATTTTTTCAAATAAATCCGTGCCTTTTATTACTTTATATGCCAATTCAGTCATTTATAAACCTCTTTTCTTTTGGTTGGTATTTCTAAATCTATTACCAAATTACGTAAATTCAACTGCGCCATTATCACTCGCAAACTCAAAAGCATTTTTCCAAGTGTTATACATTTCTAACCAATGCTTCCCACCTTCAAAAGTTTCGGAAAATTCACTAGCACGATTTGAATTATTATTGAAATCTTCTGCTAGCTTTTTGCTTACTTCTGGACCAATGACCCCTTCACAATCAGAAAAGTTAATTAGTTCAAAGAAATCAGTATCCACAGCAAAGTTACTTAATGTGCGCCTCCAAATTCCATAGCCAATATAGCCACCAGCCCTAAAACTGTCATTTTCTTCAAAAGAATAAACTTTGTTTGCGTCAATTCCTTTCGCTCTACCAGGAAAGTAAGGCTCTTGCCAGGTGTTAATATCACCTACTTCTAAATACTTTTCGAAATCAATTTCACCGTATTCATCCCGTTCTGGATCCTCAACCAATGTCAATTTTTTATAAAACCTAATATCTAGTCCCATTTATATAGCCTCTTTTCTTTTAGTTGGTATTTCCAAAAAATCTATTTACAATATTGATTGATACTTTCATGTTCAACTAACTGCTGCAATAACTCATCAGCCTGTATCATCAGCTCCTGCACATCCTTAAAAATTTCCGCATTCGTCTTATCTTCTGCAAAATTATCAGAATAGCTGTCCATTCGATCACTGTCACCCATCGAGATTAAACTATTGATAATTTCTTGTTTCAGCCTACGAAACTCTCTATACTGTGCATCCATCTTCCTCACTCCTTTAAATTTGTTGTTTTTAGTCGTTTTACTGCTGTTAGCACCCTTTTAGATACTTACACGACTATTTATATGTAACAGCCAAATGGATACCTTAAATCGGCTTAAATTAGGTTGTTATTCCTCCGCAAATTAATCGCTTTTTGTCAGAAATTGACTTATCCCTGGGTGTGCTTTTTCGATTTCGGTTAAAGTTTCTTTGTGCTTATCGAATAAGTCGGTCCCAATTAAATCTATAGTCTTTCTATCTGCATCCAAATCTCGTCCAGTTAACATTTCATAATGTCTTTGTTCTCCTCCATGAGTTCGCTCAGAACAACGTAATACAACACTTGCTGGTCTATCTTTAAATCTAACAATTACACTGAAATCTGCATCCCCAGTGTAATAGATACCTACTTGGTGATACTCCAAATTGTATGTTGTACTTTCTAATAAAGGATGATTAACCTTTACGGTTGATTCTGACTCACCGTACTCATCAAAAATCTTTTTAGCTTTATTTTGATCAAGTATTTCATACTCAACACAACGTACTTCTGTCATGAACTCTGCATTTAATTTCATAAACTTGTTGTCAGTTACACTGAAATAGTCGCAAAAATCATCACATTCCTTTTCGGTGTAAAAAGGGAAATCATAGTATTTAGTGTCCATGCTGTGCCTCCTTCTTAATCCGTGGTATATTAATCAGTTTTAGATTTTTTCTTTATCATAGAGTCCGCAAGTTCGCGGTTCGTAAATTTTAGGTAGCCGGATGTCGTGGACAAATCACTGTGACCTAGCAAGTCCTTTAGCATTACAAGGGCCCTCTCATCGTCAGAATTGCGGAGGTATTCTTTCGCAAAATAATGACGGAACGCGTGTGGAAACGCCTTCTTCTCTGGAATACCAGCCAAACGAGCAGCCTCCTTTATTCGGTTCCTGTACGTTGTCTTCGAAAAAGTAAACAGTGGTTCTGTTGGTTCTCTCTTCCCGAAAAACGACTTGATTTCAGCTTTGAACTCGTCGTCGATAGCCACAATACGCCACTTAGCTTTATTGTGAATCGTGATTATCTCTGGTTCTATTTGCTCATAAGTCGCGCCCACCGCCTCGCTTATCCGCATTCCCGTTAGTCTCATGAGCTTAATCAACACTTTAGTCTCTGGATGGCGACAAGCGTTATATAGCGCCTCATATTCTTCAGGGACTAAATATTCATGACTATTTGTCTTTTGAACTCTCTCAGTTTTTAGCTTGTATTTCCGTGTACGTCTCACCCGTTTTTCGTTCTTCAGGTAATTAAAATACGTGTTGATAATCGTAATGCAGTTATTAACGCTGGATATTTCTTTTTTATCAACCTTAATCATGTGTTTTTTGTACCCCTCAGATGCTTCTGCACAAAATCGATCATAGCCATTCTGGACCATGTAGTTATCAAATTGCCTTAGTTGTGTCATGTAATTAGTGATCGTACTCTCAGCCTTCTTAGTGTCCTTTAAATACTGCTTATACTCTTCTAGATTAATCATCATTTCAACCACTCTCCTATAAAAGTTTATGAATCTGACTCTTAAAAAATTAAGTATTGCTTAGTTATTAAATTACCTCTATTTCAACTCTCGGATACTCTTTATCAACTTCAAAACAATCTACAAAACCTAGAATTTGATTCCAACCATCATTATCAATAAAGCCAGCTTTTACCATGCCATCTAAAACGAATTTCTTTTGAAATGCTATATTATCAGGGTCTTGTCTTCGATTCGCACAAAACCATGTGAACTTTAGACAAAACGGCGGCTCAAATCTAACCCCTTGATTCATGGCATTTTTAACGTGCATCATGCAAATATATGTCTCATTTTTCTTAGCTTTGGCACCTTTAGACCAGTGAGTGCGCTGTTGATTGGTGTACTCATTCAAAGTCATTAACGGCAACGGAATGACGATCTTATTCACTGTTAGCCACACTACCTTCACGCATAGCAGCTAATTGTTGCATAAACTCCGCTTTTTCTTCCTCACTTACTGGTGTTTCAGAAACTATAGGCCAGTCTGGCATTGTCTCTTTTCTGATGGTTGGTTTGTTAGTAACTTTATTGCGGTTATTGAAAGAGACATCATCAGCAAGAATTTCAGCCATTGTTTTCAGATTCTTTTTAGCCCAGTTCCTCATGATTCCTTCTGCATACCTAAACCCTTTTTGATCAATAACAGACCTTCTCATAGCCTCTATAACAAGTTCTTCACCAATATCCTCAATCCAGTGAGCCACGGTTTCCATGACTGTCGGAGCCATGACACCAAAATTATTTTGATAAAAATCAAAAGCATTAGCAGCAGAAGCCGCTTCGGACTCATTTTGGTTCTGTTGCTGGTTATTATTATGTGTTGGTTCTGTTGTTGGTTCTGGTTGCGATATGCTATCGATAGGGTATCCATATGGTATAGATACTCTATTTATTTCCTCTAATGTAGTTTTTATAGGGTATTTATACTCTATACAGTTCTTGACAACTTCTAATTTGAATTCAACTGTTTTCAACTCTTTTAATTCCCGATCAATCACGACAGCAACTTTTGGTGATTTAGCTTTGTTATATTTAAGCCAATTTACTATAAAAATCTCACTATTTTCTCTGTTAAACTTGATCTTATTTTTCTTAACAAAGAAATCAATTAATTCATCAACTTTCTGGTTGTCAAGACTCAGCTCAAAGCAAGCGTATCGATAACTGAATTTATACGCTCCGCTTTGAGTCGTCTTATCATTCGAAAAAATATATAGGTAGAATAACTTTTGAAGTTGATTGCATTCCCCGATAAAATCATCTTTCCAAAAAGTTGTATGAAGTTGTCTGTATATAGCCACTTCCATACCCCTTTCGTTTATTTATTCGCTGTGCTACAACTAGAAAGGTAAATCATCATCCGATATATCTATTACTTTATCTCCTGCGCTAGCGATAGCCCCGATTTTCTTATCATTGAATAATTGTTCTTGTGTCGGCTCTTCAACCTCAACCTTTTCCATTGCAGATGAAACTTTCTTGTTTAATCGATTAATCAAGTCATTAGCTGTTGCCTGATTAATCTTTGACAAATCAGAGATACCAAAAGCTTCAATAATATTTTCTACTTCTATGTCATTAGCAGCTGCTATTACACCTGATAGAGTCTCAACCTCTTCTAGTTGTTCTTTGGTGATTAGGTCAGCTACTTCGTTATCATTTTGAACCTTACTTACTTGTTTACCATCTAAAAGCATCTGAGCACCTTTTTTAAGAACATCTGTAACAGCCCGTTCAGTTGGCTGCTTTACTAGCCACTCTAACCAACTCTTATCTTCTTTGAACACGATAGCTAATGTTTTACCTTTATGTTTCCCAAAAGTTAATTTAATTGATGATGCGTCACTGTCATTCATTGTTTGTATCTGCTCACGATTAGAAAAATCTTGCAGGTCTTCAATATCCTGTGTAAATACCTCCGATAGACTTGCAATAGTTAACGTAGCATCGACCTGAGCACGTTTCTTAGCCATTTTTAAGCATGTATTCGCTAGATCATAGGGGTTGGCCCCCTCATAACTATATTTTTTCTCTTTGGTGTTACAATGACCTAACCCTTCAGTAATTTTATTTCCCCCTTTGGACAATGTGCACCGAATCGTATAGGCGAAAAAGCCTTTGTCATAATCCTGAATGCGCTCGATTTCTTCATATTCACTGGTGACTCCAAATAGCATTTGAATTTTTTCGGCACCTGGCTTTAAAAGTGTCGGTTTACTTGTACCAGGTATCACCCCAAAGTCTTGACCTGATTTCAAATTAGTCTGAATGACTGCTTGATAATTAGCTATTGCTTGAAGTTTTTTCGTTACTTGTTCTAAATCAGCCCCCATTACTAAATCCATACTTGTAGTTTGTACAGCTATTTCATTACTCATATTAATCCGCCGCCTTTACGACTATATTTTCTGTTCCAGCATTGACAACTGCTGATTTTAAAAGCTCTCCATCTTCGGTGATTACTCTATAATCCTCAGTAATCGTAAGAACTTTCTTTAAATCAGTCTTATTAACTTCCTCTTTCACACGAATGTACTCAGTTAATCCAAGTTCTTTTAATTCTTGAATTGCTTCGCTACCATACGAAATACTAGCTCCAACTTTTCGACTACTAACAGTTCCATATGGCGTTTTAATTTTAGCTTTTGGATCACTTTTTCTTAATTCTCTTAAATACTCACTCAATTTTTCTTCAAAAAATCGAATACTATTACTGTCACTTTCAACCTCTTGTTGTTCCCATTTTTTAATCCGATCATGTTCTTCTTTTGCCAATCGTTTTGTATCATCTACCTTTTTTTGAAGAGCATTAATCTTTCTTAAAGCCCAATTTGCTCCATCCAGACTATCAATTTTCCAAGCTTCTCTTTCATCTGATTCAAGCTCAGTATCAATTTTTTCAATTTCGTATTGATCAAACGCCGATAAACTCATGCTGTCTGCACCTTCCCCCACCTAGTATCTAAAAACTCCTGTACATCGTCTTCTAGGACAATTTCACCATCGATAATACGAAACTCATCACCTTTGTAAACTTCGCCACCTTGCCAATCTGTCGCTTTTAGCAACGGTTCTGGCGCACTAGTGTTGTATCTGTCAATCGCTTCTGCAATACTCACTTTAAATTCCTCCTTTGTTGTGCTAAAATGGTAGTACCTTAATTTTTTTAAGCGTCTGACTAGCGACTGCCATCGCTGGTCTCTTTTTTTATCTTCTCACCACATATGAAGCAATAGTTATCTTCTGGTCTTGATCGCTCATTACTACAAGTTGGACAAACATAATTAAAATCGCCCTTTTCTATTTCTTCCATGATTGTTCCTCCTTTCTGCCATGTCTATAAGTCACCTCATCCCAAATCATGAACCACATAATCCCAACAGGAACAAAGATAAGTAGTACGCCTTTTATTCCCAATAGACCTAATAAAGAAGCTAACATTAAGATGAGAACGATTGAACCAACTGCTTTAACACGTTTAATATAAATACTTTGCGCTTTATTGCGTTCCATTTCTATCCCACCACTCTCTAGCTGCATTCATTTCGATTCGAACGACATTTCCATTCTTCTTTCTAGGTAACGGATCAACTGGTCTTTGTCCCCAACGGCAAACTGTCGCAATCGACACTTCAAAAAAATCAGCGACAAACTTAGGACTTCGCCATTCCTCTTTCTTCTTAACTACTTGATTGATCTCTCTTGGTTTAAAATCGACTAGTTCTAAACTCATAAAATTTACTCCTTTCTCATATAACCAATTTGTACCCAATAAGACATTCGTTGTTTAATAACCCACATCAGCGATACACCAACCTTTTTTAGCACCGCGATAATGTAAGAAAGCTCTACAATTATTTCATCTGAGAACTCAAAAACATGAGCTTTTAGCGCATCCTTGTCTTCCGAAGTTAGCTCCTTTGTTTCTTTGGCCAGAATTAACTGTATTTCTTCGGAATTAACTTTACGCTCATCTGATTCTTTCTTTTGTAAAACTGCCAAAGCTAAAGGATTTTTTTGATATAAAGTCCCATCCATCGCTTTAAACATTCCGAAAAATTCGAAGACCACACTTAAAGTAAATTCTGAATCATTCGCTACTTCGCACATTTTCTCAACTGTATCAATCGGAACTGGCTTTCCTCCTGTATAATCACTTAAACTCTGTGGCGATCGATTCACCTCTTTTGCAAAAACTTTGTTTTTCTTTCCACTTTCAAATAGATATTTGATAAGTATCTTGTTAATGACTTTTGAACTCATTGATTATAAATTCCTCCTTTGGTTAAACAATTTCCGCTTCTCTTGGCAACTCATAATTGCTATTAATAAATTCAAGTACTTCTTTCGCTGTATCCTCAGATGCAAGAAACATGATTTTTAAATCATTCATTGTATCTACAGGATAGTCATAACAATTCGGCACACTCTCAATACGAAACTGCTTACGAATATCTCGTTGTAAATCATTAGCGTATATACTTTGGAATAATCCGTTAACTAACAATTTAATCGTAATTGGTTGTTTAGGCTGATTCATCTATCCATATCCTCCTATCTATTAATATGGTGAATTTGTTAGTAAACTAAAGTTAAGCAATTTGAAGATTGTTTTGATTTACAGACTTTATTTCTAAAGCCAACTCAGCAGATGGATTCCAACATTCAGCCAACTCCATGGCTTCAGAAAATCGTAACTTAGGAATTTCTTCATAGCTAGCAACATCAAAATAATTTTTTAGCGATCTCCAATGCTCAGCAATTGCTACACGATACAATTGTTTATAAGCATGTGATTTCTTGCCTCCTACAGCTTTCATCACGTTAAGCTTAACTAAATCAGATAATTCTTTCTTTTGCTTACGAGTTAGATCAATCTCTTGTTTAAGGTCTACAATGTCAGATTTAACAGTTGTTATCTCTTGTTTGACAGTTTTAATATTTTGTAAAGTTGCAATCATTATGTCTTCTGGAGTTTGTTCTTGATTAGAAATATAATTCTCCATCTCATTGAATCGTTTAACATAAATCGCTGTAAAGTGGATACCTTTTTTCCCAATTAAGCGATTGGCAATCATTTCGCACCCTTGTTTTGTAACTAAATACATGGGACGTTCTTGATTGTTTGCATCCAGATAGTACGAACTTATGAAATAATCTCCGGGGACAAAGTTGGTCTCGGCTAAATACTCGATATACTTTCGAATATCTCTAAGTAAATACTTGTGTTCTTTTTCAACAATTTCAGCTACTTCTCGACTATCAAGTGTTTTACCAAGTAAATTATTAAACATAAATTTTTTCTCCGTTTCTTTTTCACTCACCCAACTGATATAATTTAGTTGAAAGTGAGGTGATAAATTTGTTTGATCCACTAAATGCAAGAGTGTACCTTTTTCGTGCAGACGAGCCATTGAACAAAAGTGATAAAGATACTCTTAGAGCCATATTTTCTTTGTTCTCTGATTCATCAGTTACTTTAAAAAGAGATATTATTGAAGATTGGCAACAAAACATTTATGAATATGATTCTGATACATGGTTCATTTTCATGGACGCTCATATAAAATCTATTCAGGATGACATTGCCGAAGCACTGCCTGACTTAGGATGGTACATAATCGAAATTGGAGATAATTACACTAGTGTCGGATTTGAGAGCTTCCACCGTTGGATGAAGTACCATCTTGGTTATTAGTGAGTCTCCCATGTTTACCGCAGTTAAAACACCACCATGTTTTTGTTGCGGTATTCTCTGTATAATAATCCCCATTACAATGTGGACATTTTCCAACTTGTACATCAGAATTTTCAATATCGGATTTCACTAGCTCACCTCCTGTTTTTGATTCACTGTAGAACTCTTTTCGCGTACCCTATCTTCAAAAAAAAGAGTCCATGAAACTCCCAAAATACTGGCAATAACTTTTGCATTCTCTACAGAAGGATTTCTTTGTCCTTGCTCATATGAAGCATATGTTGTTTTAGCAATACCTGCTAGATTTGCTATTGCTTCTTGTGTAAAGCCTTTTGAAATTCGCTTGTTTTTTAGCCACTCTTTCATAAATAACACTCCTCTCTATTTGTAATACGTATTGCGTACTTTCATAATAGTACACATAATGTCTTATGTCAACATTAAAATACTCTTTTTGTATCACTTTTTTATTTTATAATGAAAGTACGCATATTGTGTAGTAAAATACTCGTAATGGGGAGGTGGACGTATGTTCGCTCAAATTATTACAGAATTAAGAAAAAATAGAACCAGACTCACTCAAACTGATATGGCTAAAATTTTAGGCGTTGCTAAAACTACTTATTCATCCTATGAACAAGGCAAACGAATGCCTGACATGGAGATTCAAAAAAAATTAGCTGAGTATTATAATGTAAGTTTAGACTTTCTTCATGGATTAGAAGATGAAGAAAAAAAACCGTATTATGCGCTCACTGATAAAGAAAAGCTGGATATTGGGGAACTTTCAGAAAAAATGCTAGATGGTCTATACACGGATGAAGAAGTTGATTATTTCGGGGAGCCTATGACTGACGAGGATAAGGCAAGGATGAAAACCATTCTTGAAATGGGCTTACAGCTTAACAAAGAGAAGGCAAAGAAAAAATTTACAAACAAAAAATATCGCGATGATAAGTAGGTGATTCCATGTATCCTGATGATGAAGCAATCACAGAAATCGATAAATTGTTAGCAAAACACGATACAAGCGATCCTTACAAAATTGTAGAAAAGTGCGATTACGAATTAAGATATGTCGATATGCCTGAAGATACATGGGGCTGCATGGTTCGCTCAAATCGTTGCTGTACCATATTTGTTAGTATCAATTTGCCTGAGCATATTCAAAAATTTATAGTAGCCCACGAATTAGGTCACTGTCGCCTACACAAAGGCCATAGCACACCGTTCTATAGAAACGTGGCTACTGCTTCAATTTCAAAAAAGGAAAAACAAGCGAACGTTTTTGCACTTGATTTATTAACCAGGGAAATTGATGGTGTTAAAGATATGACCAATTATCAAATATTAGATTATTTGGGTTTATCATATGAGTTTGAGAGATTTTTATAAAACGATTGGAGGAAGTTTAAATGGATATGGAAAGATTTAAAGATGATTTAAAAGGCTTGAGCAAGAGGGTCACACTATTGAAAGAAAATATTGGTACTGAGGAAGCTACAAAAACCTCTCTTATTATGCCCTTTTTTCAAATTCTTGGTTACGATATTTTTAATCCAACCGAGTTTGTTCCAGAGTTTACAGCTGATGTTGGTATAAAAAAAGGGGAAAAAGTGGACTATGCAATTATTCTAGATAACAAACCTGTTATTTTAATTGAGGCTAAATCAATTACAGAGAAATTAACAAAACACGATTCTCAACTTTTTAGATACTTTGGAACAACAACTTCTAAATTTGGAATTCTTACGAATGGCGAAGAATATAAATTCTTTACTGATTTAGAAGAACCAAATAAAATGGATGCCAGTCCTTTTTTAACAGTTGATATTGCAAATATTAAAGATACACAAATACCAGAATTATCAAAATTCCATAAAGATAATTTTGATGTTGACGCTATTACCAGTAGTGCATCTGAATTAAAATATCTAAATAATCTTAAACTATTTTTCCATGAGCAGTTTTCTACCCCTAATGAGGAATTTGTAAAGTATCTTGTCGGAGAAATATACGATGGTGTTAAAACAAAACCTGTTATAGATAAATTTACTCCCATCATAAAAAAAGGACTGAACCAAATTATTAATGAACGAGTTAATGAAAAACTGAGCGCTGCATTAAATACTTCTGTAACAGTTAAAGAAGATACAGACGAAGTTCCCGTTAAAACCGAACAAGAAATTATCACAACTCCTGAAGAACTAGAGGCCTATACTACTGTCAAACTTATTTTGAAGGATACCGTTGTATTATCTAGAGTTTTTTATCGTGACAATAAAAGCTATTTTAATGTATTACTTGATGACAATATTAGAAAATGGATTTTACGATTCTATTCAACTGATTCAAGCATGAGAATAGAACTTAATAATGAAGACAAAGAAGTTTTCACAATTGATACGCCTCTCGACATCACCACTCATGCAAAAGAAATCACTAATATAGTCAACAAATTCATTCAATAACTGGAGGAAAAGATGAAAAAAAGGATTAGTTTAGGACTAATAATACTTATATCTGCGCTTTTAGCAGGTTGCGAAAACTCAAAAAATGGTGAAAAAGCTACAGGCAGTTCTTCTCAACTTAATAATAGTACATCGACTACTCTCTATTCTTCGGAGACTATTCAGCAATCCACTGAAACAAATTCTAAATTTGACAATGATTTACAAGTGAACTCTGTTGATGAATTAAAAACGACTGGTAACTTTTTTGAGAATACTGATTTGTCAGTATTTAGATTGCTTAAGCTCTATTCATTTAACGATTTTGAATATGGTTCTCTAAAAATTTCAAACGCTAAGTTTGGAATAATTGAAATCGAAAACATATCAAATAGTACTACATCCGAATTGAGTGGAACCTCCTTTCCTAATGGTGCTATAGAAACACCTGTTCCTGGAGATAATTTGTATTATTTAATTTTTGAAGGAGACATATACAATACAGCTAATGTAGAAGTATCTTTTAATGGATTTTTGAATACAGTTAAAACTCCAGATAAAGTTCAAATTGATATGAATATTGACAATATCTCTAATATGTCTACCGAAACTTTTTTGCCTGATTCTAAAAAAACTAATCTAAGAGATACAATGTATCTTGGGAAAAACTTAGATAGTTACACTGGCTTATATGAAGCACATCTAGGAGAAGTTTTTTCTGATGATGGTAGCGTAAATGATGGTAATAGAGTCCTAGAATTCGAAATAAAGTAGGCGCACGATGACAATAGAAGAATTGATTAAAGAGTTAGAAAAATACCCTAAAGATCATGAAGTGAGATTAAGAATTATCTCGATGAGCTCTAAAGCTTCTACCTATGTTAATGTAGACTCATATTTAAAAGAAGTTCTCAACCATAAACATTCCATAACGTTATCAGGTTTTAATGACCCTGACAATATTACCAATAAAAATTAAAGACCAGCCTTCGGGCTTTTCTTTTTAAACCAGAAAAGAACTGACGTTCGTACTTATTAACAAAAAATATGAGTTATTAACAGAAAATTGTTGATAACTCTTTAATCATATAGTTGTTTCGTAATTTCAAAGGAGGAATACGGAAAATGGCATCAATTAAAAGTTACATCTTAAAAGATGGATCTGTAAAATGGGAGTATTTCATTTCTAATGGAAAAAACAAAGGAACGGGTTTTCCAAATAAAATTCATAAAAAAGGTTTTCCAAATGAAACTGCAGCTAGAAATGCTGCAAAAATAATTGAAGGCGAAATAGCTTCTAACACATATAAAAGAAAAAATCCTAAAAAACTTACTGTCTCTTCCTATTTGGATGAGTGGATCACTAATTATAAACAATCCGTTAAAGAAGGAACAAGAATCGTTTATAAAGATACCATAAGGATGTACATAGATCCCTATATTGGAAAATATCAACTAAACGATTACGACCGAGAAGCTCATCAACAATTTATTAATAGACTATTCAGTGAAAAAGGAAAAGGTAAATCAAGAAATGGACTAGGATGGAACACTGTTAATGTGGTAAACGGATGTCTATCAAATGCTTTTAGAAAAGCCGTTCAACTTGGCTATATTTCGTCTAATCCAACTGATCACGTTGAATTTCCTCGTGATAAGAGACCTAAGAGAAACGAAGTACCAAAACATTTCAGCGTTAAAGAAGCTGAAAAATTCCTTGAATTTGCTAAAGAGGAGCGGGAACCATTTTGGTATATATTTTTTCTTTGTGTCTTTGATCTAGGTTTAAGAAAAGGTGAAGTCATGGCTCTTAAATGGAATGATTTTAACTTTAAAAGTAATAATGTCTCTATTAGTAGAGAACGGTTATATCGAAAAGAAAAATCTGGTGAAATTTATTTAGACGAAACCAAAACACCAGCTGGTGAACGTGAACTTATTGTTACGAATCGTCTTAAAAATGCTTTAATACAGTTTTACAACGAATCATATGAAACTAGCAACGTCCTTCCTTTAACCAGTACAAACAGCGATTTCCTATTCATCTATTCAAAAGGTAAAAATAAAGGGTACCCTGTCAGAGCGAGGTCTACTAACGGCGCCTGGGATAGAATCATCAAAAAGGCAGGCCTACCAAACATCCGACTACACGACGGACGACATACTCACGCCATCAGATTAAGACAAGCTGGGGTCGCATTAGAGGACATCAAAGACTTACTTGGACACAAAGAGGTAAAAACAACACAAGTATATGCTCAAGTTACGCCAGAAGTGAAAGAAAAAGCGATAAATAAATTAGAACTTTATTACTCAGAAAACAACTAAATAAGCACTCCAAAATAATTGGAGTGCTTATTTTTCCTATTAGGTACCACCAAAAGTACCACCAGAAAGTTCTTAATGCCTACATATTCATGGCACCGCAAACTAGAAAATCAGTCACAAACACTGATTTATAAACGAGCTTCAAGCTCTTTTTGAAGATCTTCAAAGCCAGGTTTACCTAAAAGAGCAAACATGTTTTTCTTGTACGCTTCAACCCCAGGCTGATCAAATGGATTCACACCATTTAAATAACCAGAGATAGCTACAGCAATCTCAAAGAAATACATTAAATAGCCAAGAGTAAAGGCGTCTGTTTCGGGAATTGTTACAACAAAGTTGGGAACATCTCCGTCTGTATGAGCTAATAACGTTCCTTCAAATGCTTTTGTATTAACAAAATCAATGTCTTTACCTTGTAGATAGCCTAAACCATCTAAATCTTGCTCCAACTCAGGAATCGTTAGATTATGACGAGGTTTGTCCACTTTAATTACTGTTTCAAAAATATTGCGACGTCCTTCTTGAATGTATTGACCTAGTGAGTGAAGGTCAGTCGAGAAGTTCGCACTTGATGGGTAAATTCCTTTTTGGTCTTTCCCTTCAGACTCGCCAAATAATTGTTTCCACCACTCAGAGAAGTACTGTAAGCCTGGTTCGTAATTAATTAATAACTCCGTTACTTTCCCTTTACGGTATAGAACATTTCTCAACGCAGCATATTGATACGCTTCATTTTCAGTTAATTTATCACTACTATACGCTGTACGCGCAGCGGCAGCCCCAGCCATTAACCCTTCGATGTCAGCACCACTTGCAGCAATTGGCAACAAGCCCACAGCTGTTAGTACTGAAAAACGTCCGCCTACATCATCAGGAATAACAAAAGTTTCCCAATTTTCTGCATCCGCTTCAACTTTTACAGCCCCTTTAGCTTTATCAGTTGTTGCGTAAATACGTTTATTAGCCTCAGCTTGCCCATATTTTTTTACAAGTAATTCTTTGAACACACGGAAAGCAATTGCAGGCTCAGTCGTTGTTCCAGATTTAGAAATTACATTAACTGAAAAATCACGATCGCCAATGATATGAATCAAGTCTGCTAAATAAGATGAACTTACACTGTTCCCAGCGAAAAATATTTGTGGTGCTTTTCTTTCTGAATTATCTAATAAATTGTAGAAAGAATGATTCAAGAAATCTAAAGCAGCCTTCGCGCCTAAATAAGAACCACCTATACCAATAACCACTAAAACCTCAGAATCACTTTGAATTTTTTTAGCCGCTTGTTGAATGCGAGCAAATTCTTCTTTGTCGTAATCGACAGGTAAATCAATCCAGCCTAAATACTCATTGCCGGCACCAGTTCCTTCTCTTAGCTCTTTGTGAGCGGCCGAAACTGCCGTCTGCATATACTCTAATTCGTGTTCCCCAATATAAGAACCGATTTTAGAATAGTCAAAATGAATGTGTGACATGTTACATCCTCCTTCAAGATTTTTAACTGATTGTTCATTACCTCTCTACTTTACGTTTTTTTCACCTATTTTTCAAGTAAACAAGCAAAGTTCTCTGTAAAAAGTTTGAAATAATGTAAAAAGAAGCCATAATTCAAAAAAAGAACAACTCTTAATAAATTTCAAGAGTCATTCTTATGATTTTTATTCTATACCAATCCTTGACTAATCATTGCTTCTGCTACTTTTGCAAAACCAGCAATATTGGCACCTGAAAGTAAATCACCTTCTTTGGCATATTCTTTTGCCGTATCACGACATGCTTCATAAATACGTTGCATAATCGCATCTAGCTCCGAATCAACCTTTTCAAATGTCCAAGGCAAACGTTGAGAATTTTGCGCCATCTCAAGAGCAGATACTGCAACTCCCCCTGCATTAGCAGCTTTACCTGGGCAATAGACAATGCCATTCTTTTCAAAAACAGCTACAGCCTCTAAAGTACTTGGCATATTAGCTCCTTCAGCAACAATTTTGACGCCACTTTTAGCAACGACTTCAGCGTATTCCGCACTTATCTCATTTTGAGTTGCACACGGTAAGGCAATATCATACGCATCAGAATAGCTCCAAACTGATTTCCCTTCGTAATAAGTTGCATTTGGTCGAGCTGCTGCATAAGCTGATAGACGTTCACGTTTAACTTCCTTGATTTCTTTTAATAACGCCACATCAATCCCATCTGCATCGAAGACATAGCCACTTGAATCAGAACAAGTAATTGCTGTTCCACCTAATTCTTGTAATTTCTCAATCGCATAGATTGCGACATTACCACTACCAGAAACTACTACATTTTTACCAGTAAATGAATCACCTTTATCCGCTAGTAAATGCTTAACATAGTAAACTAAACCATAACCAGTCGCTTCAGTCCGCGCCAAGCTTCCCCAATAAGATAAAGGCTTACCTGTTAAGATGCCCGATTGATGGCCATTAAGACGTTTATATTGACCAAATAAATAACCAATCTCACGCCCACCTACACCGATATCGCCGGCTGGCACATCAATACTTGGACCAATATATTTTTGCAACTCGGTCATGAAGCTTTGACAAAAGCGCATAATTTCTGGGTCTGATTTTCCTTTAGGATCAAAATCGCTTCCGCCTTTACCACCACCGATTGGTAGACCTGTTAGGCTGTTCTTAAAAATTTGCTCAAAAGCTAAAAATTTCATCACACTCTCAGTCACTGTTGGATGAAGTCTCAAGCCACCTTTGTAAGGACCAATTGCAGAATTGTACTGCACACGAAATCCACGATTAACTTGCCAATTGCCTTGATCGTCCTGCCACGGCACTCTAAATTGGATAATTCTTTCTGGCTCTAAAAGTAACTCAAGTACGTTAGAAGCCACAATCGCCGGGTGTTTCTCTAGAAATGGGGCAATTGTTGGTAGAAATTCATGGATTGCCTGTAGGTATTCTGTTTGACCTACATTCTTTTCTTCCATCTTCGCTGTTAATTTGTCCAAATATTTCCCGATATTTGTCATTCTAAACACCTCCATTTAATATGTCCCCTAGTATATAGCATTATTTTTCAAAAAAAAAGGGAAATCACCCTATTTTCAAAACTTTCTGAAAACCTTACATTTTTTAATTCTTTCTATTCTATGGTAAACTTAGGCTGAAATGGAGGAACTAGTTGATGACAAATGATGTAATTGTAATAGGGGCAGGGACCAGTGGAATGATGGCCGCCATTTCAGCTGCGGAAAATGGCGCCCGAACCTTATTAATTGAAAAAAATAAACGTGTGGGAAAAAAATTATTATTAACAGGTGGCGGACGTTGTAACGTCACAAATAATCGACCTGCCGAAGATATTATTCAGCATATTCCTGGTAATGGAAAATTTCTCTATAGCGCCTTCTCTCAATTTGATAATTTACAAATTATGGCCTTCTTTGAAGAAAATGGCGTATCATTAAAAGAGGAAGACCACGGTCGCATGTTTCCAGTCAGTAATCGCTCAAAAACAATTGTCGATTGCTTAGCACAAAAGCTAGAGGAATTGAATGTGCAAATTTTAACTGAAGAAACAGTCAAGCGACTATTGATTGAAGACAGCCGCATTGTGGGCGTTCAGCTAGCATCTGGGGACCGCCATGTCGCACCTTGTGTTGTTGTTTCAACTGGTGGTCAAACTTATTCTTATACCGGTTCGACTGGTGACGGTTACCGTTTTGCAAAAAAAGCCAATCACACTGTCACAGCACTTTACCCAACAGAGTCACCTTTAAAATCAACTGAAGCTTTTATACAACAAAAAACACTTCAAGGCCTTGCTTTACAGGATGTTGCCTTAAGTGTCTTAAATTCAAAAGGCAAAATCATCGTCAGCCATGAAATGGATCTACTTTTTACTCACTTTGGTGTTTCTGGTCCTGCCGCTTTGCGCTGTAGTATGTTTGTTAATCAGGAGCTCAGAACACGTAAGAGTGTGACTGTTTCTTTAGATGCTATGCCACAAAAAAGCCTCCAAGAGGTTTGCCAATTAATTAATACACGCAAAACAGAACAGGAACAAAAATCAATAAAAAATGGCCTAAAAAACCTTTTACCAGAACGCTATCTTGACTTTTTACTAGCACGATCTGAAATTGATACTAGTCTTCCACTTAAACAAATGGAACCCAAACAAATTGAGCGATTTGCCAAATTGATTAAACAGTTTCAAATGGAAATTAATGGAACCTATCCAATTGACAAATCCTTTGTCACTGGGGGAGGAATTTCACTAAAAGAAATCCAACCTAAGTCTCTTGAAAGCAAATTAATCAATGGGCTTTTCTTCACTGGGGAAGTTCTCGATGTCAATGGTTATACAGGTGGCTATAATATAACTGCCGCCTTTGTGACAGGCCATGTAGCAGGGAAACATGCTGCGGAAATCGCGAGCTATTACAACTACTAGCAAATTTTTGTAGTTAGACCCATCTTGTTATATAATGAAGGGGCATTAGACAATGAGCCTGGAGGGATAACTATGTTCCAACAAAAAAAAGTATATAAAACCTTAGAAAATCGGCACTTTACATCAGAAAGTCTCTTAAAAGAATTAGCAGACATGAAAGAATTTAAGTTTGATTCTGTTTCTTATACAGGGCTTAATTTAAATTTAGACATGCTCATGACACAAAATATTCGAGACGAGCATTTTCAACTAATCGAAGTAAAAAATGGCCTTGCTAAAAAACCGTATAGCGCTTGGCAAGCAGACTTAAGTCTCGCCATTCAGATTTTCAACGCCTTCGCTGACTATACCAAGGAACATTTTGATTCTTATTTAGTTGAATCTAAGAAATTTCAAGAAGAAACAGGCTATGCCAACTCTTCTTCTGAATACAAGGATTATTTTGAACAGGGGAATTCGATGTATTTTCACGATGTGTTACACAGTGTATTTAATATATCCCGTCGCCTTGACCTATCAATAGAAGACTTTGAAGAAGCTCTAATTGCTGATAATAAACAGTCGGCGGACTATCCTCTTCCTAGCAAAAATGTCTTTGAACATCATTAGATAAAAAAGAAGTTGGAAAACGACACATTCCAACTTCTTTTTTTACAAATTTTTCTAGTAATGTTGCCTTTAATAATCGTTAATAATTAGACATTATTAAATGTTTGATAGGCTCTGACAGGTTTAAAAACTCGCCATTCTCTAAAATCTGAAAATAAAGCGAGACCAGTAGCTGATTGTATTTTCTTTTCAATTGATAACTTGCATAGGTAGGCTCGTTCTGATTAATCAGCTCGAGCTGACTTTTCATTTCTATTAACCATTCTAACACCTTTTGCCCACTAGTTGGGAAACGCGTAACTAAAGCAACGATTACTCGACCCAAACGCCCTTCTTCATCTGCAATAAATGGTTCTGTTGTTCGTTTCAGCACACTTCCAATGGTAATCAGTAACTCCTCACCATCTACTTCGCCAAATTTAGGATGAGCTACCACACTCACCAATAAATCCGCCCCATGAGCTAGTCCGTGAGCCCAGCCTTTCCCCTCAACATAGCCTCTTGTGTCTTGTTCATCTCTTAAGTAGCGTTACGCTAAGTCAAAAACAGCAGTCACTTGCTCATCAGCCAAAAAGGAATTTTTACTGTCTTCAGCTATGATCAATGATAAAACTAAAGGTTCTGGTAAAAACAAGGTCGCCATGACCATGTTCCAATCCCTCTGTCACAAGATTTCGATTAATTATTTCCATGGCTAATCTGTTCTGTTGTTCGTGAGAAATGTTCCCAGTTAAAATTCCTTTATAAAATAAATGACAGACCATCTCATCGCGTAATTCACTATCCGTATCGCCGATATGATCCAACATTTTCGCTAATAATTCATCTGTAAAAATAGACGATCCTTCTAAAATAAAAGCTCGCAATTCTTTTTTTAACTCCATAATACCTCTTTTCTATTTTGCAACAATATCAGCAAAGACACCTTTGACAAGCCCAGCCAAATCATTGGCTTCAATCCCCAACTGAAGCCCTCGTTTTCCTGCTGAAACATGGATAAATCCCACTTCAAGAGCCTGATTAGCAATATAAGTAGGAAAAAGCTTCTTCATTCCAATTGGCGAACATCCTCCACGTATGTAACCAGTCGTCGTTTCTAACTCCTTAAGAGGCAACATTTCCATTTTTTTATTGCCACTCACTTTGGCCAAAGCTTTCAAATCTAATTCATCGTTCCCAGGAATAACCGCAACGACAAGACCTGTTTTGTTCCCAACTGTCACCAAGGTTTTGAATACCGCACTCGCTTCCATTCCCAGATTATGAGCAGCAGTGACCGCATCAATGTGTGCCTCACTCCACTCATATTCCCGCTCCTCATAAGCTATCTTATGCTGTTCTATCATTCTTATGGCATTCGTTTTTTGCTGTTTCTTTTTTGCCATGATTGTCACTTCCCACTCTAAACAATTTATGAGAGCCTATCGCTCTTTAATTAAATAAGTTTATAAATTAACACCTTCAAGTAATTTCCGTCTTTAAATTGTTGATTGATAGCAAAATCGGCAGGCAAACGATGGGTTTCCAAACGTTTAAATTTCTTTCCCTGCTGACTTAGTGCTTCTTCGACCATTTTTTGATACTTATCAAAACTAACATTCGCTGCATTAGTAGACGCAATCAAAATGCCTTGATCAGCTAATAACTCAACAATATCGCCAACTAATTCGCCATAATTTTTGGCTACAGAGAAATGACGCTTTTTACTTCGAGCAAAGCTAGGCGGGTCTAAAATAATCAGATCAAAACGTAAATTTTTACGTTTCGCATAATTGAAATACTCAAAGACATCCATAACAACTATCTTATTGGATTCAAGTGATAGCCCATTGACCTCAAACATCTCTTTCGTTTTCGGCAAGCTACGCTTCGCTAAATCAACACTAACAGTACTAGTGGCACCGCCCATGGCTGCTGCCACAGAAAAAGCCCCAGTATAGCTAAATGTATTCAAGACACTCTTCCCCAACGCTAGCCCCTCAACTAAGCGACCACGGACTTCTTTCTGATCTAAAAAAATCCCAGTCATCATGCCCTCATTTAAATAGGTCACGTAGGTGACTCCATTTTCTTTCACAAGTAAAGGAGCCGGCGCCTCATCGCCAAAAATGTGCTGTGTTTCAGGTAAACCAGCTAACTCAAAGCGATTTTTTTCATAAACCCCTGTGACAAACGACACCTCCGCTAGAAAGGCCTCTAAAATCAGCTGCTGCAAATCATAAATACTCGTATTGTACCAAGAGACAACTGCAAACTGATTGTAAAGATCAATGGTAACACCGCCTAGACCATCCCCTTCGCCATTAAATACTCTAAAAGCAGTAGTCAATGATTCATCTATTACCAGACGTTTTGCCAAAGCCTTGGCAAACAAGCGACGGAAAAAAGCAAAATCAATCTGTTCGTCTTGCTGCTGGCTCACTACCCACCCACACCCTTTATTTTGTTTGCCTAAATACCCTGTGCCGACATAGTGGCCAGTTGGCGAAAAGAACTGAACCCATTCACTCGTCAATGCTTCTTTTGGATTTGCCAGATCTTGCTGATTGATTAATGGATAGCCTGTTTGAATTTGTTGGGCAGCTCGTTGTGATACCGTTACTTTTTTCATTATTTTTCTCATTTCTTATATAAATTTCTTCACACTTTTTTTGTAAAATAGTCTTATTGACTATTCTATCATAATTTTCTCTCGTAGATAACAATCGGCCCGGCTCTTTTCTTAAAGCAATCTAGCTTTATCTAAAATTAAATCTGAATTTTTTATTAATAGTTGAAAGAAATGATTGAAAATTGACTTTTACCTAGTATACTTGGTAAAATGGAGAGTATGGGACAGTGTACCCATCACTTAAAGAAGTCTGCGATACAAGGAAGCAAGACTATTCCGTATACACAGCTAACATTAAACTCAAGCAAAATAGTAACCTTGAAAATTGAAAGGAAGTTTTTACATTGAAAAGATCGCATTACCCTAATTGGTTAAACACGCGTATGGGGTTCTTTGCTCTTCTAATTATTCTGACTTGGGCAAAAAGTATTTTTGCCTACTTGACGGATTTTAATCTCGGAGTCGAAGACGCGTTCCAATATTTTATTATGTTTATCAACCCCTTTGCGACAACCATCTTAATCTTGTCAGCCGCTCTTTATATTAAGAATACCAAGGGCTCTTACATTACGATGATGATACTCTATTCACTTTTGACTTTATTATTATTCTCAAACGTCATTTATTACCGTGAATTCACTGATTTTATCACGATTAATACCATGCTTGGTGCTGGTAAAGTCTCATCTGGTCTAGGCGAAAGTGCTTTGCGTTTATTCCGACCTTATGACTTTATTTATGTCGTTGATATCATCGTGCTGATCGCCTTATTGGCAACTAAGAAAATTAAAATGAGTGCGACCTCCATTCGAGCTCGTTGGGCCTTTGCGATGACTGCGATGTCGTTCCTATTATTTGCTGGTAACTTATCACTAGCTGAAATGAGCCGGACTGAGCTACTAAAACGGACCTTCTCTCGCAACCACATTGTTAAATATTTGGGCTTAAATGTTTTTACTGTCTATGATGGTGTTCAGACTTACAAGGCCAATCAAAATCGTGCCCAAGCCAGTGAAAATGATGTGGTTAGCATTAAAGAATATGTCGATCAACATCATGCTAAAGCTAATCCAGATAAGTTTGGGATTGCAAAGGGCCGTAATGTAATTTACGTCCACTTAGAGAGCTTGCAACAATTTATGATCGACTATAAACTAAAAGATGAAAATGGCGTTGAACATGAAGTAACGCCGTTCTTAAACAGCCTATACCATGGTAAAGATACCTTTAGTTTTGAAAATTCGTTCCACCAAGTTAAAGCTGGTAAAACCAGTGATGCGGAAACCCTTTTGGAAAATTCATTTTTTGGCTTAGAACAAGGGCCATTATTCACACAACTTGGCGACAAAAATACCTTCCAAGCAGCTCCTGCTATTTTGAACCAAGAAGCTGGTTATACTAGTGCAGTCTTCCACGGAAATGCAGGTACATTCTGGAACCGTAATGAAACTTACAAACGTTTTGGCTACAATTATTTCTTTGATGCTAGCTACTATGATGTGAATGAGAACAATTCATTCCAATATGGGCTACATGATAAACCATTCTTTGAACAGTCTGTTCAATACTTAGAACATTTACAGCAACCTTTCTACACTAAGATGATTGCTGTATCAAATCACTACCCGTATTCGGAATTTAAAGATGATGAAGGTGGCTTCCCGATTGCGGACACCAAAGATTCAACGATTAATGGCTACTTTGCGACTGCAAACTATCTTGATAAGGCCGTCGAAGAATTCTTCAACTACTTAAAAGCTAGTGGCTTATATGATAACTCAATGATAGTTTTATACGGTGATCATTACGGCGTTTCTGAATCACGTAATACTGAGCTAGCAGAACTACTTGGCGTTAATCCAACTGATTGGACTAACTTTGATAATGCGCAAATGCAGCGTGTACCATTAATGTTCCATATTCCAGGCAGAACTGATGGTGGCATTCAATCTACTTATGGTGGCCAAGTTGATGTTTTACCAACCTTACTTGGTTTACTGGGAATTGATAATTCTAAGTACTTGCAACTAGGACAAGATTTATTCTCTAAAGAAAATGAGCAAATTGTGGCCTTTAGAAATGGTAACTTTGTAACACCTAAATATACAGTTCTTGGTGATAACATTTATATTAACGAGACCAAAGAATTGGTAGTCGATCCTGGTGAAGAACTAACCCAAGAAATTGATGCCTTACGTGAAAAAGTTCAACTTCAGTTAAAAACCTCTGATGCCATGACAAACGGCGACTTACTACGCTACTACGATAGTGGGTTGAAGGAAGTTGTCCCAGAGGACTACAACTATAAGAATCAACTAGAACAAATTGAAAAAATCGAAAAAGAAAAAGGTGCCGGTTCGACTAGTGTCTATAGCCAGCATCAAAATAAATCGACTGTTGATTTGTATGAAACTAAAACTTACAAAGAGTATCACCCTGATGCAACTGATCAGACAGCAACCTCTTCGTCAGAATCAACTACTGAGAAAAAATAACTTAAAAAGCAACGAATCCACTGAAGATTCGTTGCTTTTTTGTGACTTTATCCTATATTTTTCATATATTTTTCACATGTTTTCTCTATACTGTTAGTATAAGGTTAACGTTTAATCTAGATGGGATGGAGATGAGCAAAATTAAAAATGTATTTTCTAGCATCACGTATTACAAAAAATACAACATTATTTTATTTATCTTTTTTTCACTCGCTCTTCTTACTTTAACCAGTATTACAGTTTTAGATGCCACACGAGAATTGAAAGTTAGTGAAATTTCTGCACGTTGGGACATTATTTACAAGTTCTTACCAGGCATGAAAGCTGATGGCTTCGAAACTTTCTCAGCCGCAAGCCATGCCTTACAATCTAAATACACACTCTTTGCTAAATTAGCAGTGGCGGGCATCACGTTATTGTTGATGATCCTAACAGGAACACTACTAATTAAGCGCAGACGTGATATCAAATCACTGTTGAGTTTAGGAATCAAAAAGTGGCGAGTTATTTTTCAATTAATCGTTGAAGCTCTTTTTCCGATTATCTTTAGTTTCTTTGCTAGTTTGGCGATTTTGCTAATCTTTCAGTCGCCTTTTAAATCGGCTACTATTTCAACAAATAATCAGCTTTTCAGCTCTGAATTGCCTTATGAGCTAGTCTTTACTCAGCAAACGAAAACAGATGCTCCTACTCAAGATACAGAAAAAGAGCAAGTTCTTTTACCTTTCAATGAACGTTCTTTTTATTCTGTTGACGCTAGTGATGCTAATTTTTCTTATCATTATTTATTTTCAACTGTTTCACTCAGTTTTATCTTTTTACTGATGTTAAGTTTATTAGCTGTAACCATCACGACGGCTTTTCTCGTAAATCTATTAGCTCAAAAGATGTATTACTAAATCGCTATTGAACTTAAATCCCTCAATCTACTTGGCTATCTAACCTAATTTTTTTATAGTGATTAGATTAGACTGCATTCAATAAGGTGGTGTTTTAAATGGAACAACAAGTTGACGATTACGAATGTGGATTACCTCCAGAACAACTTTTCACACTATTATATTTGGATTCCAACAACAAACATGGTACAGAGAAAAAGAAAAAACAATTATCATCTATGTTTGATACTTGTTATTACATTGGCCATGATAGCTCCTTCTTGCCTTTTTTGACAGTTAAGGAAAACATGTTATTAGGCATTTCTAAAAAAGAACTAAGCCAGTACCAACATCAACTGAACGTCTGGGGGCATTTTTTCAAGCTAAAAGAAACAATTAACGCCCTCAAACCTGATGCAATTTCCTCTGAAACTAGCTTACTAGTCCATTTAGTTAGAGCTTTCGCATTAGAACGTCCCTTAGTTTTCATAGATGAAACCAGCTTAGAATTATCTCAAGTGTTTATCGATAGTTTAATTCCAACCTTAATTCACTTGGCTAACGACCAACATATTTCGATTATCTTTGTGACCAATCGAAGAGCTCTCGTTGAAAAATATCCGCAACGCGCTCTGATTGTTGACGATGAACACCCACTCTAACATTAAAACCAGTCAGAGCACTGAATAGTGGCTCTGACTGGTTTTTTTAAGTTCTACGGCGGTTTAAAGTTACGATACCAACACTGATGATTAGACTTAATCCAATCAAAGTAAGCAATTCCCTTTGGCCTTCACCAGCCTTTGGTAAATTTCCTTGTGGCTTAACGTTAATCTTAATTGCCGTCTTAGTTGTCGTTTTACTTACAGTAATAGGTTGATTATACTTTGTCACTTCAACTGACTTCACTGTTTCTCCCGCTTTAAGTGGTTCCTCCGCTTGTTCTTTAATAACAAATCTTACAGGCTCAGCACTTAATTGGTAACCACTTGGAGCACTAGTTTCAATAAATGCGTAATCGCCTGGACCTAAATCCGTGACAGTTACTTGCCCTTTGGCATCTGTCACTAGTCCTTTCGCTACTAGTTGCCCTTGGTCATCGACTAATTTAAAGGTTGCATTAGCTAGGGCTTGCTCAGTAACTGAGGATTTTTTCGTCAATCTGGCCATCCCTTGATAATTGATTGCCTCTAGCTTAACTAGAGCAGGTTTTTTATCGGCCTGCTTTGGTACCTCAAACGCAAACTCATTAGCTGAACGAATGTAACCAGCTGGTGCTTTTGTTTCTTTGAAATAATAGTTACCTGGCGCTAGATCTTCAACCATCACCTTGCCTTTTTCATCGGAAACCACATCCTTGGCAATCAGCATGTCCTCTCCTTTTATTTTCAAATATAAATTGAAATGACTATTATTCAAAGGTCTCCCTTGAGCCGTTAACTTCGTTAATTCCACAGTTCCTTGGTAATTAACCAGACTCAATTGCTTCTCCACACGTCCCTCCAAGCTCTCAGCCTCAATTGAAAAAGCGACTTTTTCAGTGTTGATGAGATGACATAGGGGTGCTTTTGTCTCAATAAAATAGTAACTGCCTGGTGCTAAATCCGTTACTTTAACTTTCCCTGATTCATCCGACTCTAACTCTGATTGAACGGTCTTTCCCTGGGCATCAACTAGCTTGAAAACGGCCCCTTTTAAGCCTTCTCCTGCTTCATTTACTTTAAGTAGTTCGGCCGTTCCTTGATAGTTTTCAAATACTAATTCTTTATTTAATTTATAAGCATTTTCTGGCTCACCTTTAGCACTATCAGCAATCTCAAACTCGATCGGTTCAAGACGCTTAATGAAGCCCTTTGGTGCCTTAATTTCTTCTAACACATAATGCCCCGGTGCTAATCGGTCAAGTTCAATACTATCTCCTCTACTCGCCATCACCTCTTCACTCATAACCGTTTTAGTTAATCCCTCTAGCTTGCTCAACTTAAAGACCGCTTCAGTCAAGACTCGATTATCGCTACCAGATATTTTTTTAAATTTGATAGCCCCTTGATAATTAATAAATTTTCCAGCCATAATCGTTGTCGGCTTCCCTTTATTAGCAGTTGGAATGGTGACTGTTAGTTTCTCGGTATTCAGAAGATAGCCTGTCGGGGCCTTGGTTTCGATAAACTGATACTCTCCTGGAGCTAGATCCTTAACAGAAACAACGCCCTGCTGATTCGCTATAAGTTCTTCTCGGATAACTAAAGGTCGACCCGCTTGGTCCTTTTGTTCCAGACTAACAAGCTTGAAGATGGCACCAGCTAAAGAGTTACCTGCCTCATCCACTTTCATCAAATTCGCCGAGCCTTGATAGTTTACCGCAGATACGCTTACTTTTTCTGGTGCATTACGCGATGAATTAGTAATCTCAAAAGTAATTTTTTCTGTATTAAGTAGAAAACCAGCTGGGGCACTCACTTCTTCAAAATAATACTTACCTGGAGCTAACCCTTCTACCGCAACAAGTCCCGCCTCGTCAGAAACTAATTGACCGACCTGCTCACCAGTTTCCTTATGGAGAACAAATTTTGCTCCTGCTAAAGGCTGTCGGTTCTCAGCTACTTTCCTTAGCTCAACGCTTCCTTGATAATTGATTAATTGCCCAGCCCGCTCGACAACAGGCTTTTTCAGATAACTCGCTGAAATAGTAAAAGTTTGCGGCGTATCATCCAGAATAAACCCTGATGCTGCCTTTGTTTCGACAAAAGCATATGTGCCAGCTTCTAACCCAACAACTTCCACTATTCCCTGTTCATCAGACACTAAGCCCTCACGGATTGTTTGATTCAGCTGATTCACGACTTTAAATGTTGCTCCTGCTAATGGATTGCCTGTCGCATCCTTTTTCAACAGTTGCCCCTTACTTTCATAGTTTGTCATCACTCCTGCTTCTACCTGAACAGGCTCTCCATGACTTGACTCAGGGATCGTGAAAGCAATCTGTTGACTGTTGATGACATAGCCTTTGGGCGCTTTTGTTTCAACAAAGAAATAGCGTCCTGGAGCCATCCCCTGACTCATCACCACTCCTTCTTGATTGGCTATAAGATCCCATTTAATCACATCTCCCTGTTCATTCACCACATTAAATTCAGCCTTAGCAAGTCGGTTTCCCCACTCATCTTTTTTAATCAAACGGGCAGATCCTTGATAATTAAATGCCGTTCGAGCACTCACCACAACAGGTTCCGTTTTTGCTTCTTTAGCAATCGAAAATTCATATAGCTCAGTATTCAGAAGATACCCAACTGGTGCTTGTGTCTCCTGGAAATAGTAATCCCCACTTGCTAGCCCTGCTACTTTCACTTTACCATTACTATCAGATTCTAACCCTTCTTGAATTTTGATCCCCTCATTCGAATAAAGGCTAAAGATAGCCCCCTTCAACGGTTTCATGGCTGCAGACATTTTGTACAATTCAGCCGACCCTTGATAATTTTCCAAATCAGTTAGCCGAATCACATTTGGCTGACCTTCATTCTCTGGCTTAATGTCAAATTGACGGGGCGTTCTGTTTAATAAGAACCCAACAGGCGATTGTTTCTCAATAACCGTATAATGCCCTGGCGCAAGCCTTTCAATTTTTACTAGTCCCATCTGATCCGAAGTCACCTCTTGAACAGGCGTCAGTTCTTGATCAAAAACCGTGAAGATAGCACCTGCTAACCCTCGATTTTGCGAATCAGTTTTACGAAACTCTGCCATTCCTTGATAATTGACAACAGTCGTTAATGTCAGTTTTTTAGTTTCTTGGCCGGTAATAACAAAAGAAATTGGCCGAGTTTCTCTTATAAAGCCTGAAGGAGCAATCGTTTCTATCAATCGATACGTCCCTTTCAATAGACCTTCCAGTACTATTTTCCCCGATTCGTCGGTCTTAATCGCCTTGTATATCGGAAGTTCTTGATAATTCCCTTGGCCATCCTTTTTACTTAAACTAAAAGTTGCTCCTGCTAACGGCTGTCCCTCAGCATCCGTTTTTAGCAACTCTACTTGATTTAGCTGATTCTTAATAATAAGCGGAGTTGCGGCTCTAGCCTGCTCTTTTGTCACACTAAACAAGCGTCCTTGACGCAAGCCCTCATCCAAAAGATAGCCATCTTTTTGGGCCACTTCACGGAAGAGATAAGTCCCCGTCAGCATATTTTTCACCACGACTACCCCATCGTTATCGGTGGTCACCGTACGTAACAATTTACCTGTTTTACTATTTAAAATATCAAAGGTCACGCCGACTAAGGGCTTGCCGTGATTATCAACCTTCTTCAGATAAAAATCAAGCGCTTCACCCGTACCAGTTCCACCACCTTCTGAGGTTGCAACTCGCACGACACTCTCAGTATTCCTAGTTGTGGTCGTCACATTATGACCAGAAACCGAGACCTTATTCGTCATTTCTTTTTCACCTTTCGCAAGCATTAAATCCGCATTGTAATAGACTTCATACGCCTTATGAATAGATGACTTAAACTTAATGGTCATCATCTCTTCACCCGTTTGCTCATTTCTGGTGACAAAGGCTTCGTAGTCAACCCCCTTTATCAGCTGAGTATCAGTTAATGAAAAATCTCCTGCCTCATTGCTAACTAATTCAACGATCTTTAAAGTATCTAAATTAACTTGTTGATTAACAGACGGATAATCCTCTACCACTACTTGACTCAAATCGGACTGACTCGGATTCACTCGAATTCGCCAATGGATAACATCCGGATTATCTGGGTCTTGCCAGCCGCCCTTACTTGCATAGCTACCGCCATTCGCAATTGACACACTGCCAGTAATCTGGTCCTTTACTTGACCATCTTCTTCTAAAGTCGCCGTATTCTCATAGGTCTTTCCCTCTTCAACGACTTGGCCGACTAAACTGGTTTTAAAGACCTATCGATACCCGACTTTTTCACTATTTTCTGGTAAATCTAAGCTTAATGTCTTAACATTTTCTTTTGTTTGTAAGATAATATTAATGGGAGTTATTTCCTTCAGCTCTTTGATTTTGCCGTCAGAAGAAACTGTATAAGAATATAACTTTGCAGAATCAGGGATGTATTGTTGATTACCTCGGATAGGGTCTACAATACGTCCTTTCTTTAATGAATCCCGATTAAAATTAGCATTAATCGTCCACGTAATTTCTTTCGTAACGGCATTATATGAGCCGTACTTGCTACCATTGGCATAGGTTTCTGCTTTTGGCTTAAACTGATCCTGAGAAGTATTTGTCTTAGTCTCCCCTGTTTTATCTTGCCAAGTTGCTTTAGCATAATTGATAAAAGCTACATTTTCCTTACTCAATTCTCTTTTATCAAAAGCTGTTTGATAGTTAAGACTAAAAGATTGATCTGTGGTTAAATAATTGCCTATTAACTTAACTTTGAACCCTTCCTTAGGTTCGGTCACTTGTAATTCATAATCCGTTCCCTCTTTTAATTGCTTCCCTTCTTTATCCGTCATAATAAAACTATCACGTAAAAAAGTCAGCCCCTTATTAGGAAAAGTATCCACCAACTCCCAATTTTTCATCTCATACCGATTAGCATTTACCGTCATTCCCCAAGACAGCGTCTGCTTATCATAATCAACCCCTACAAAACGTTTTATAAGCCCCTGTTTAGTCGTCGTTCCTCTCGTACTAGACTTCACCTCATCAACCGTATGAATACTATTACTAACAGGCTGTTGAGTATCATCAATGATGATGCCATCTTTTATTTTCGTCTGATAAGTCAGCTTAATCGCCTTATCAACCTCTGTCAAAAAGACAACGCGGAACCCATTATTAACAGGGATCAAGGTGTAATCGCGATTCAACACCAGCTGTTCCCCCGGCACATACTGACCATTTGCTTGAGCCATCATTTTATACAGTCGAACCGACTCATCAACCAGAACCATATTCGAGGAAAAAGTATCCTCAAGATAAGCCTCTGCCTGTTTAATCTTCTTTTCACCATAGTTATACTTAACGGTCCAATCAAACGAATGATCTGCGGGATGATAGATAGGCTTTTCTTTTTCTAATAATTTACCATAGCTAGCCACAACCTCTGCCGAAGCGGTTAAAGTCTTCCCCGTTTTAGTTGTACTAGTAACCCCATTCGCAAATTTTAACTCACCACCAAGAATTGGCTTTTGCCCGTCATTAATAGCTGTTTCATAAACAATTCGATAAGCTTTAGTCGTTTCACCAGGAAATAAAACCTCTGTCCCAGACACCTGATACTCCGACGAAGAAAGTTCTCTAACCGACTCATTCGTCACCTCACCAGCCAGATTAACCGCTACTTCATAAACCTTAATCCCTGATAGTGTTAAGCCAGCTGGTAACTGATCCGTTACTTTTAAATCAACTAGCTTGGCTTTAGTTTTATTGACGTAGACATCCCAACTAATCGTCGTTGGGTTTAAAACTTTATCCAATCTCCCTTTCTTTTCAAGTCCTTCCTCGGCAGAAGAATTAATGGGAACCGTAATTACCTCATCTTTTCCTTTAACTGGAAAAATCAACTCAATCTCTTCTGGTGTTGTAATAATTTTGTCATTAAAAGACGTTTTAAACCAAAAATCACCAGAGATATTTTCTAGTTTCTCCACTTCCTCTGTAAACGTGAAGACTACTTTTCCATCAGTCGTAACCGTATATCGAGCAATAACTGCCCCAGCAGCATTTGTTAAATCCTTGTCAATAGCCGCCGCCGTCACCTTTAATTCTGGTGGTAAGTGAAACACATAGGTATCTCCCGCCTGCATCATTTCTCGCAATGCCTCTGACAACGACCACTGATACTTAACAATGATTTCCGACGTTATCGTCGGCTTTAGCGGATCAGGAGTGATCTCTATGGCAACACGATCAAAAATATTGTTTGCGATAACCCGACTTGCTCTAGCACTGATTTGACTCTTCTTTGGCTTTTCTACAACTTCTTGAGCCCCTTGACTAGTCGATGTTGTTTCCTCTGTTTGATTGGTCGTTTCAGTCGTCGATTCTGACAATTCCTCTTGTAAAATCGGAAAATCAATAACTTGCTCACCTAATGAACTAACAAGCTTAAATTGATCAGCGACTTTAGCGCCGCCAGTATATCTAACTGGCAACTCAAACTCGATCAGCTGACTGCCAGTCAACTCAGGTAACAAATGAATGGCCACGTTTTGTCCCCTAATCAAAACGTTCCCGATGTTCTGTCCCTCTGAATTAGCCAAAACCGTTGTTTCTGTCAGCACTTGAATAGTTGGACTTAATGTGAAATTAAGAGTTCCTTCCTCATCAAAGTTTTTTTGAACAGCTCCCGTCACTTTTAGCCAATAACTAGTGGCAGGATTTAGCGGTCGTTCCTGATTAACTGCTAGCTGCTCATCATCTACCAATTCTCCTCTCAAGTCATGCAACTCCACTGTATTAGCTGACTCAGTCCCTAAGATTTCCGCCACCGCTACGACTGGAATTAATAGACTTTGTAGCATCAAAACTAGTAACGCAATTACTGGTAGACACTTTCTCATACTCTCTCCTCCATCATTATCAATAAAAATAAACCCATACTCTCACTCATAACTTTTTATTCAACGTATTAATGAACAGCTCAAAAGTTAGTCTATTTAGTATAGGTTTGTAAAATCTGATAATCATGTCAAAAAATTCATATCAATGTCACATTTCTGAAATGTCTTACTTTTTATCCGTAACTACGCCAATCACTTACGCTCTAACTCCCACCACAATAAGCTTTTCGAAACAGATTTGTTAACAATTTCCGGTACTACTCATTCTCTTAGCATAAGACCAAAAAATTGACACCTCTATTTTTTTAATTATAATTTACTATCAGCTAATTTCATTTAACAATCTGAACAAGTTCGTAAAATAATGAACAAAAAATAAAGGGAGAATTCTCGATTTTCCCTTCGAAAATCCCAAACTATTAGCGAATAATTATTCAGTAAATAGCAGCTCTTATTCAAAAAAAGAGGATAAGACCCTTGTCTCACCCCCATTTTACTATTAATTTATCATTTATTTTTTGACAAGTTCCGCAACCACTTCAACGTGTGGTGTTTGTGGGAACATGTCAACCGGTTGAGCTTGCTTAACTACATAACCATGCTCGGCAAACAATTGGCAATCCCGAGCTAAACTCGCTGGATTACAAGAAACATAGACGATTCTTTTAGGCTCCATTTTAATAGCCGTTTCAATAAAGCTTTCAGCCAAACCTTTACGAGGCGGATCAACAATTAAAACATCTGCTACGATCTTCTCCTCAGCATCTAGCCACGCTGGCATAACATATTCAGCTTTCCCAACTTCAAATTTCACATTAGTAACTTCGTTCATTTGCGCATTGATTTTGGCATCAGAAATCGCGTCAGGATTGACTTCCATTCCATAAACCTTAGCCACCTTATCAGCTAAAGACAAACCAATCGTCCCAATCCCACAATAGGCATCAATCACGGTATCACTTGGTTTTAAGTGAGCAAAATCAATCGCCGTTTGATATAACACTTCCGCTTGAACCGTGTTAACTTGATAAAAAGACTGAGCAGAGATGCGGTAAGTTTTGCCTAATAACTGATCGGTAATATAATTTTTTCCAAAAAGCGTTTTATTAGTTTTACCCAAAATCACATTTGTTGCATCAGGATTGATATTTTGTACAATTGATACCACTTCTGGTAGAGCTAAATGAATCTCTTGTACCATTTTTTCATAGTTAAATAACTTAGGTGTACGTGTAACTAAAACCACCATCATCTCATGTGAATAATGACCTCGACGGATAATAATGTGACGAAGATTTCCTGTGTTCTCTTCTTCGATATAAGCTTTTACCCCATATTTTTCCATAACATCACGAACAACCACGATAGCCTCATCAATCTTTTTATCTTGAATATAAAAATCTTCAAGAGGCACTAAGTCATGGCTATTTTTACGGAAGAATCCCGTCGCAAGCTTGCCATTGACTTTTCTAACAGGAATTTGCGCCTTATTACGGTACTCCAAAGGGTTCGTCATTCCTTTTATCGGTAGAACCTTAACATCTGGCATCTTAGCAATACGCTGAAAGACATTCTTAACTTGCTGCTCTTTAAATGCTAATTGCGCCTCATACGTCATATGGTGTAGAGGTGCGATGCCCGTTCTAATCAAGGTTTCATTAATCGCTTCAACACGATTCGGGCTTTTTTTCGTTAAATTGATTACTTTGGCAAAGCCAAATTTCTTGTCAGCCTTTAAGACGAGAACCTCGGCCTCTTCTCCTGGTAAGGTATTCTCAATAAACAACGGATAGCCATCAACTTTAGCAACCCCAAGACCTTCATGTGACAAATCAATAATTTCCACAGTGATCGTTTGATTCTTTTCTACAGGTAAGTTTTTCATTTATTTGCTCTTTTCTTTTTTAATCTATTATCTATTCTAAGGGCTAAACAGCTAAAACACAATCTTTATCGTCGGATTTACTCAAAGAAAAGCCATCAGTCTGACTAATAGAACTGATGGCTCACTGTTTATCTCCTAATTTTCTTTAAGAAATCTTCCCATCACCGTCAATATCTTCATCCGTTAAATGCTCAACTTCCTTAATAAAGGCATCAGACGCTTCCAACATATCATGATTATCACCCGTTACGGCTTCCTCAGGAATTTTATCTAAATTAGCATACATTTCAATGTGTTGATGTAAATTAGTAAAGGTCATCGGCGCATCACCACCATACTCCCCATCCAAATTGATCATCATGCGAACCCCATCATCAAGGGTTTCAGCATAAAGCTTTGAGGTTTTTGCATAGATGATTCGAGGGTCCTTAACATGCTTCCCACCGTTAATCATCAAGGCAACAAGATGCATGATTTCCACAATATTAGCCGTCTTTACCACTATTAGCGAGAACTTTCCATCATCTAATTGGGCATTTGGCGCAATTTGCTCAAATCCACCAACCGAATTTGTCAGTCCCAAGAAAAACATTGAGGCCTTACCAACATACTCCCCCTCATCATACACCAATCGCATGTTGATTGGCTTGACTCGCGGCAGCATCTCTGCCCCTTTAACCAAATAAGCTAAGTAACCAAAAACACTCTTTAACTGAGATGGCACTTCATAGGTTAATTCAGTTAAGTTACCACCAGCGCCGATATTCATAAAATAAGTATCATTTGCTTTGCCAATATCCATACGGATGGTTTGTTTCTTCGCAATAACACGAGCTGCCTCAACAATATTGTCTCGTGGCACTTTCAAAGCTCTCGCATAATCATTGGTTGTACCCCCTGGAAGAATGGCCATTTTCGGTCGTTTTTCAAGAGGCGCAATTCCATTAATGACTTGATTAATCGTACCATCACCCCCGGCTGCAACAATTAGGTCAAACCCTGCAAGTGCCGCACGTTCAGCTTCTTTTTGAGCTGAATTTGGTTCGGGAGTCGTGGCAAAAGCACTGGCTTCATAGCCAGCACCTTCTAAAATATCCAAGACATCAGGTAAGCTTTTTTTAATCGTTTCTTTGCCTGACGTCGGGTTATAAATTACTCTAGCTTTCACGGAAATGTACTCCTTCTACTTAGTGATCCATTGCCTGGAAATGGGCGCGCCAATCAACTCAATTCCAAGCCTCACCGCTTATTTTTTGGCTAATTCTGCTTGTAATAATTGATTGACAACCCCTGGATTAGCTTTCCCCTTGGTCGCTTTCATAATTTGACCAACTAAGAACCCAACCGCACGGTCTTTCCCATTTTTAAAATCATCAACTGATTGCTGATTATTATCTAAAATCTCATTGATAATTGGCAATAATTGCGCAGGATCAGACAATTGTACCAAGCCTTTTTTCTCTACGACTTCTTTCGCATCTCCGCCATTTTCAATCAACTCTTTAAAGACTTTTTTAGCAATTTTAGAACTAATAGTCCCATCTGCAATCAAATTAATCATTCCCGCCAAGTTAGTTGGAGTTAACTTAGTTTCATGCAAGTCCACATGCTCACTATTTAAGAAAGCAGAAACTTCACCCATCAACCAGTTTGAAGCCTGCTTCGCATCCGCCCCATTTGCTAGGGTTGCTTCAAAGAAATCAGACATTTCTTTCGATAAAGTCAAGACCATCGCATCATATTCTGGTAGTTCCAGTTCACTCACATAACGAGCACGACGGACATTAGGCATCTCTGGTAAACTTTCACGAACCTCATCAATCCACGCTTGACTAATCTCAAAGATAGGTAAATCTGGCTCTGGGAAGTAACGATAATCACTTGCCCCTTCCTTGACACGCATTAAGATAGTATCTCCAGTTGCATCATCATAGCGACGAGTTTCTTGCTCAATCTTACCACCAGATAATAAAACTTTAGCTTGTCGTTTCTCTTCAAATGCAAGCCCCTTACGGACAAAATTAAGGGAGTTTAAGTTTTTAATTTCAGCCTTCGTCCCAAACTCATCTTGACCATAAGGACGTAACGAAATATTGGCATCACAACGCATAGAGCCCTCTTCCATCTTAACATCACTGACGCCTGTAAATTGAATGACTGAACGTACAGCTTCCAAATAAGCATAAGCTTCCTCTGGTGAACGCATATCAGCTTCCGACACGATTTCGATTAAAGGAGTCCCTTGACGGTTTAAATCAACATAAGAAAAACCTTCCGATCCGTGAATGTTCTTACCAGCATCCTCTTCCAGATGGACACGCTCAATACGAATCTTTTTCTTCTTGCCTTCAACTTCAATCTCAATCCAGCCATCGTGACCAATAGGATGTGTATCTTGAGAAATTTGGTAAGCTTTCGGGTTATCTGGATAAAAATAATTTTTACGATCAAAGTGAGTTTCTTTAGTAATGTCACAATTTAAGGCCAAAGCAGCTTTAATGGCAAATTCAACTGCCCTCTCATTTGCAACAGGTAAAACCCCAGGATAGCTCCAATCGACCACATTTGTATTCGTATTTTGCTCCGCACCAAAATGAGCAGGTGCTGAAGAAAAGATTTTAGACTCTGTTTTCAACTCAACGTGGATTTCTAATCCAATCACTGTTTCAAAGTTCATTATGCCTGTCCCCCTAAAATAGCTGGTTGTTGCTTGTGGAAATCTGTTGCTTGTTCAAAAGCATAAGCCGCCTTGTACATCGTTGCCTCATCGAAGTGTTTACCAATTAACTGTAACCCAACTGGTAAACCATCAGAAAACCCACATGGCACTGACATACCAGGTAGCCCCGCTAAGTTCACTGGAATCGTCAATACATCAGCTGTATACATTGTAATCGGGTCCTCAATATTTTCTCCTAAGCCATAAGCAACTGTTGGAGTACTTGGACCAATAATCAACTCATAATCAGCAAAAACTTTGTCAAAATCTTGTTTAATTAACGTTCTGACCTGTCCTGCCTTTTTGAAATAAGCATCGTAATAGCCCGCACTTAAAGAAAAAGTTCCTAACATGATGCGGCGCTTCACCTCTAACCCAAATCCTTCAGAACGAGAATTAACATACACATCCTCTAAATCTTTCACATTTTCAGAACGGTACCCATAACGAATTCCATCAAAGCGCTGCAAGTTAGACGACGCTTCTGATGACGCAATAATATAATAAACCTCAACCCCATATTTAGAATGAGGCAAGCTAACCTCATCAACCGTTGCTCCTAATTCTCTAAAAGTAGCCACCGCTTTTTCCACTGCTTGACGGATGTCTGGTGCTACTCCTTCTGTCATAAATTCTTTCGGCACCGCTATCTTCATGCCTTTAATATCTCCCGTTAATCCCGCTGTAAAATCAGGAACCTCAAGCTTCGCACTCGTGCTATCACGCTTGTCCCAGCCACTAATGGCATTTAAAATAAGGGCATTATCTTTGACATTGCGAGTCAAAGGTCCGATTTGATCCAAGCTTGAAGCAAAGGCAATCAACCCAAAGCGAGAAACACGGCCATAGGTTGGTTTCATTCCAACAATCCCGTTAAAAGCTGCCGGCTGACGAATACTTCCGCCAGTGTCACTTCCTAAAGAAGCGGCAATCTGTCCTGCAGCAACTGCGGCTGCTGAACCACCAGAAGAGCCTCCTGGTACTTTCGTCTGATCCCAAGCATTAGTTGTTTTCTTAAAATAAGACGTTTCCGTACTTCCACCCATCGCAAACTCATCCATGTTTAGCTTCCCTACTGGAATCATCCCAGCCACTTGAAGCTGCTCCATCACAGTTGCATCATAGATTGGGTCGAAGTTATGCAACATTTTACTCGCAGCAGTTGTCCGTAAATCTTTGGTAACGATGTTGTCTTTTATCCCTATTGGCAAACCAGCCAAAGGCTTCGAGCTATCAATACCTGCAGCATCTACTTCTGCCGCTAGCTCTAAAGCACGCTCCTCATTCAATGTGATAAAAGCCTCAATTTGCGGTTCAGTCGCTTTAATTCGGTCAAATGTCGCAGCCGTTACTTCTTTTGCTGTTACCTCTTTCGATACAAGTAGCTCATGTAATTCCGTTAAATCTTTATTATATAACGCCGTCATTATGCGCCAGCCTCCCCATTCTCAATGATTACTGGCACTTTGATGTAGCCATCTTCCTTTTCAGGAACATTTTTCATTAGTAAGTCGCGATCAGTTCCAGGAACCGCCACATCCTCACGCATGACACTCTTATTATAAATGACATTAGTCGTGACAGGTACTCCGTCAGTCTCAACCTCTCCTAATGTCTCAACCATTTCAATAATTTTTCCTAATTGTTCTGTAAATCCGTGTAGCTCTTCCTCAGGAAAAGCCAATTTGGATAGTTTTGCTACATGCTTGATTTGTTCTTCACTAATTGCCATGGGTTGCCTTCTTTCCATTCATTTTCATGAAACCATTTTACCACAAGTTTCAGTAAGTAGGTAGACACTCTGATGAGTCAGACTAGATTGACCTCTCTTATGTGCCTAATTAAAGATATGCCCGACTGATTTATCCGAGCCGACTTTCTTTTCTACAAAGCCTTGTGGGCCTTCTAAGGTATTTATTTGAACCTCGATATTAGCATTCATATTAAAAATCGTATCGACTGTCGTTGAAATAAACTGTGTAAAGTTCAATATTTCTGTCTCACTAAAATACTTCGTTTCAATCACGATTGTTAATTTTTGAAGCTCATTGTTTCGATAAGCTGCCACTCCAGATGTCCCACTAGAGTTAGGGAAAAAGCTTTGGACTGTGTTTTTAAAATCAACAAATTTATTTGACAAACCATCATTTGTCGCATTATTTTGCTCGCCCTCTTTTGCAGGCAACACAACGTATGCTTCGTTGATGTCCTCCCAATTTCCTAATTTATCGCCATTTTTGCTCGTTGCTTTCGCAAAATAATGGCCACCGCCTACATTGTCTTTAGTTGTTTGTTCAAACAGACCAATTGTTACTGGTATCTTATCAAGGCCTTCAATTCCACGGACCTTTGCCAAGATGACATCCGCTATCCGTTTTCCTTCCGATACCATCATAGTTGGGTCAACGTCGACCGCCTGTCCTCCGCTGTAATCCACCGAATTAAGCGCAATCCCCAAACTAATACCACCAATCTTTTCCGTTTCCTTGCTGATATAATTTTGCTCTAGCACTTGCTCGAAAACGACTGGAACTGCTGGATCAGCAGAATTGAGCCCATTCGGAAAACTGTCACTTTGGCGATTAATCAGTTGAACAATTTCATCTCGTCCTAAGTACTGCCCCTCTTGAAAATAAAAATTGTTAACAGGAAACTCACTTTTAGATAGCTCCATCAAGCCTTTTTCTAAATTAGCCAAATTATAATTACTGTTCATCGTGCTCGTGGATAACCCACGAGCTTTCCCTGTTTTATATTTGCCATCCACTAGCAGAGCTTGATAAGATGACTCATCAATTTGCCCTGTTGTGACCGTCTTATTATTACTTCCCTGATTAGGTGAAATATTGGACGTTCCTTTTTCTAATTTGCCACAGCCCGCTAAAAACAAAGCCGTCGCAAGTAAACCAACGATTATTTTTTTACGCTTCATGCGTCGTACTCCCTTCAATTGCGGCAACCATCTCAGCTTCATTCCACACCTCAATACCTAGCTCTTGTGCTTTAGTCAGCTTGCTACCTGCTTCTTCACCAGCCACAACAATATCTGTCTTTTTAGAGACACTGCCCGTCACCTTACCACCTAGGGCTTCAATCCGCGCTTTCGCTTCATTACGATTGAAATGTGTCAAACTTCCCGTCAAGACCACTGTTTTATCCTTAAACGGCGAAACAACCTCAGCTAACTCATCTGCAGTAACGCCAAGATACATCAAGTTAACTCCCGCTTCCCGTAATTCAGCAATCAATTGATGAACTTCTGCTTTTTCAAAGTAAGTGACTAAACTATCCGCAATTATTTCCCCCAAAGAATCAATTTGAGTAACTTCTTCCACAGTGGCCGCCATAACTCCCTCAATCGTCTTAAAATTTTCCGCTAAAATTTGACCAGCTTTCGCACCAACATGGCGAATTCCTAAGCCAAATAAAAGTTTTTCCAATGAATTTTCTTTACTATTCGCAATAGCCGTCAGTAAATTTTGAGCCGATTTTTCTTTAATTTTATCAAGGGTTAGCAACTGCTCCTCTGTCAACGAATATAGGTCAGCAACATCTGTCACTAACTCTTTATCATACATCTGCTCAATCACACGAGGACCTAAACCATCAATATTCATCGCATTGCGAGAAACAAAATGACTCAAGCCTTCCTTGATCTGCGCCGGACACATCGGATTAATACAACGCAAGGCTACCTCTTCATCAAGATGAACCAATTCACTCTCACAAATTGGACAAGTTGTCGGCGCCTCATAAGGAACACTTTCAGGTAGTCTCTTTGCCAGTACAACTCGGGTCACCTCAGGAATAATATCCCCAGCCTTATGAATCATCACCGTATCACCTAATCGAATATCACGCTCTTGAATCAAGTCCATATTGTGCAAACTGGCCCGCGCAACGGTCGTTCCTGCCAAACGAACCGGCGTCATAATTGCTGTCGGCGTCACCACTCCTGTCCGACCAATCGTCCATTCAATGTCATTCACCACCGTCTCAGCCTCCTCAGCAGGAAACTTGTAGGCTATCGCCCAACGTGGGGCCTTAACTGTAAACCCAATTTCACGTTGAGCCGCAAAATTATTAACCTTAATCACAATTCCATCAATTTCATAATCAAGGGTTGGACGTTTTTCTTGAAATTCTTCAATGTACATCCAGACCTCATCAATCGAATGACAAATGCGTCGCTCATGATTTGTCTTTAAGCCAAGTGTGTCAAGTTCGTCCAATGCCTCACTTTGAGTTGTAGCCGGCAATGCACCTAGATCAGCCACCGAATATAAGAATGTGCTTAAATTGCGCTGTGCCACTACTTTAGTGTCTAGTTGACGCAAACTGCCAGCAGCAGCATTCCGAGGATTGGCAAAAACTTCATGACCATTTTCCTCTCGAATACGATTTAACTCAGCAAAGGACTGTTTCGGCATATAGCACTCCCCACGAACTTCAATCGTCATTGGACTTGTTAACGTATGAGGAATGGATTTAACTGTCTTTAAATTGGCCGTAATTTCCTCACCAATTCGCCCATCACCACGGGTCGCCCCTTGGATCAAACGACCGTTCTCATACTTCAAAGAAATGGCTAAGCCATCAATTTTCAGTTCGCACATATACTCAATCGGCGTTTCCGTTAGCTTACGAATTCGGGTATCAAATGCCTCTAAATCATCTCGATTAAAGGCATTTCCTAAACTTAACATTGGACTGTCATGGGTAACCTTAGTAAAGCCTGTAGAAACTGTGCCACCCACTCGCTGTGTGATAGAATCTGCTGTCACTAACTCCGGGAACTCCGTTTCCAACGCGACTAATTCAGCATAGGCCTTATCAAATATATGATCCTCCACTAAGGGCTGATCTGCATCATTATAAGCCTCGTTCCATCTATCTAAGTTTTGTCGTAACTCTGCTATTCTTACTACCGCATCCTCTTGCTTCACGGTCTTTCCTCCTTAAATCCACTGTCAATCTAACGATATCCTATTACTTTATTTCTGAATTTTTTCAATTGGGGCAAACGCCGCTAATAACCGCTTAATGCCTTGAGCTGGGAAAGCAATATCCAACTCCACATCCTTCGCATTACCACTAACTTTAACCACTGTTCCTGGTCCCCATTTCTTATGTTGAACCTTATCACCTGGCTGCCACGCTTCTTGATCTCCACCTGTTGCAACCTTGCTAGAAACCTTTGTTTGCTGTGGCTGCGAATAGACTGGTTTACGAGTAGCCGCACCGACAGAAGTTGCCTGACGGTTTTGAAGTGATGTCGCACCGCCCTCTCCTGCTAATAAGTCCTGATTAATTTCATCAACAAACCGAGACGGTCGATTATACTGAGTACGGCCATAAAGTGTCCGCGAAAAAGCATTAGAGATGATGAGTTTCTGCTCCGCCCGTGTAATCCCAACGTAAGCCAGACGACGTTCCTCTTCCAACTCCGCTTCCTCCATCAACGCACGAGAAAGTGGAAAAATCCCCTCTTCCATCCCCAATAAAAAGACCACTGGAAACTCCAATCCTTTAGCAGCATGGAGTGTCATTAAGGTTACTTGAGACGTTTCTTCTTCCAATGAATCAATATCTGCTACTAATGCAAGATCATTTAAGAAAATTGTCAGCTTTTCAGCTGGATCTTCTAATTCTTCATCCGCTGCTGCTTGTTGCTTATCAAACTCTTGAGTTACCGAAATTAGCTCTTCCAAGTTTTCTAATCTATTTTGAGATTCTAGTGTATTTTGACGTTTCAAATCCTCTTCATAACCACTACGTTTCAAGGTTTCTTGGACAAGCTCCGTAATAGATAAATAAGGTACCATCTGCTGTAAGTCTTGAATCATCGCTCCGAAAGCTGCTAACTCTTTACCCGCTTTGCCAGAAATATTAGCTAAATCAACATTGATTGACGCCTCGAGCAACGACCACTCGTGCATTCCAGCAAACTCCCGTAATTTATCAACAGACGTATTACCAATCCCACGTTTAGGCTCATTAACCACCCGCGCAAAGCTAAGTGAGTCCATCGGATTGGCGATAACATTCAAATAAGCCAGAATATCCTTAATTTCTTTCCGATCGTAGAACTTGTGTCCGCCAACCATTTTGTAGGGAATGTTAGATTTAAGTAGCATTTCCTCCATGACCCGTGACAAGGCATTCGTACGGTATAAAATGGCAAAATCACCATATTTACGACCATTTTCCATCATTTCCTTTTGTATGGTCGACACGATGTATTGAGTTTCACCACGTTCTGTTTCGCCACGGTAATAAGTGATTTTTTCACCCTCGTGATTGTCTGTCCATAATTTTTTATCTCGACGCTGACTATTATTCTCGATGACATGATTAGCCGCCTTTAAAATAGTCTGAGTCGAACGGTAATTTTGCTCCAATAACACGACCTTAGCATTTTGATAATCTTTTTCAAAATCTAAAATATTCTGCATATCCGCCCCACGCCAACCATAGATACTCTGGTCTGCATCTCCGACCACGCAAAGATTTTTAAAGCGAGCTGCCAACATATTCACTAATGTGTACTGTGCATGGTTTGTATCTTGGTACTCATCCACATGAATGTAATGGAATTTATTTTGGTAGTACTCTAACGTATCTGGGTGCTCATTAAATAGACGAATAGTCAACATAATTAAATCATCAAAATCCATACACTGATTTTGACGCAATTCTTTTTGATAAGCAGCATAGCACTTGGCTACAATCGCTTCAAAAAAGCCATTGTTCATTTCTGCGTATTTTTCAGGTGTCTGCAATTCATTCTTTGCATTACTGATCATCCCAATAATGCTACGCGGATCGTATTTCTTAGGATCAATATTTTGTTCCTTAACAATCCGTTTCATCAATGTCAGCTGTTCACCACTATCAATGATGGTGAAGTTACGATTGTAGCCGATATGATCCACATCTCGACGTAGCATGCGCACACACATTGAGTGAAAAGTAGAGACCCAAACATCTTCTCCACCACGTTCAAGGAGACTATTAACCCGCTCCTTCATTTCTTTAGCTGCCTTATTTGTAAAGGTAATAGCTAAAATATTCCAAGGATTTACATCCTTCTCAGTAATTAAATAAGCAATACGGTGAGTCAGCACGCGGGTCTTACCACTCCCAGCCCCCGCCATAATTAACAAAGGGCCTTCTGTTTGAAGAACTGCCTCTTTTTGTTTTGGATTCATTCCACCTATTAAGGAATCTTTAGTTGACATCAATAACGTCCTCTCTAGTTGTTCTGTATCAAAAAAATGCTGACAAAATCATTGCCAACCCCATTTTCAATCTCTTCTATTATAGCAAATTTCACGCCAAACATCTCCTAAAAAAGTATTAAAGTATCAAAAGCTTTTCCCCCTACTTTATTATCTAAATCCAACGCAAAAAAATTTCTTGTCCTCTAGTGACAAGAAATTTGTAGTCTATCCAATTAAACGATATAAACTAATTCATTATTAAGCCTAACACCTGTCATATGCAGTATGACATGACTTCATTTTTTCTATTGAATATCTCTGAACTTAATTGAACCATGTCGCCTAAAAAATGTCACACCGCTTGTGACACGACTCGTTTTTTCTTCTATAATTTTTAACTGTTGAGCAGGCTTTTTCGTTTGCTATTTCGTTAACCAAACTGCCTAACCATTTACTCCATTGCTATCTTATCCCAACAATGTTTAAACTGACAGACTCTTAACTTCTTAAAATGTGTCACGCCACTTGTGACACGACTCGGTTTTTTTCTTCTATAATTTTTAACTGTTGAGATAAGCTTTTTCACTTGCTATCTCGTCAATCAGACTGTCTAACGCCTTATTCCTTCGCTATTTTTTCGCAACTTTTTTAAACTGACAGACTCTTAACTTCTTAAAAATGTGTCACGCCACTTGTGACACAACTCGGTTTTTTCTTCTATAATTTTTAACTGTTGAGATAGGCTTTTTCGTTTGCTATTTCGTTAACTGAACTGCCTAACCCTTTACTACCTTGCTTATCTTATCACAACAATATTTAAACTGATAGACTCTTAACTTCTTAAAATGTGTCACGCCACTTGTGACACAACTCGTTTTTTTCTTCTATAATTTTAACTGTTGAGATAGGCTTTTTCGTTTGCTATTTCGTTAACCAAACTGCCTAACCCTTTACTCCATTGCTATCTTATCCCAACAATCTTCAAACTGACAGACTCTTAGCTTCTTAAAATGTGTCACGTCACTTGTGACACAACTCGTTTTTTTCTTCTATAATTTTAACTGTTGAGATAGGCTTTTTCGTTTGCTATTTGGTTAACTAAACTGTCTAACCTTTAACTCCCTTATCTTATCCCAACTATCTTCAAACTGACAGACTCTTAGCTTCTTAAAATGTGTCACGCCACTTGCGACACAACTCATTTTTTTCTACAGTTTTTAGCCATTGAGAATTAACTCTGACTCATCTTTTAGCCACTTTAATGCTTAGTTTAGTTGAAAGTTCGCCTCTACAAAAAAACGAACATCCTAAATTTTTTTCACATCAAGCTGCTACATATAAAGCCTTTTCAATTCTATTATCGCCAGTGTAACACATTTCAACGATTAATTAAGCTTTTTTCATTTTTTATTTTTTTAACCTCATTTAAAATTTTTATATTTAGAACAAATAATCATGCAAAAAAAGTATCTTACCCTAAGATAAGATACTTTTTCGATAAGTGCATTAAAGATGTTTTTACAGTTTAGTTACTTCTGCAGCTTGAGGTCCTCTATCGCCTTCAACTACTGAAAACTCAACTTCTTGGCCTTCTTCTAACGATTTGAAACCGTCTCCTTGAATAGCTGAAAAATGTACAAATACGTCATCGTGGCCATCAACTTCAATAAATCCAAAACCTTTTTCATTGTTAAACCATTTCACTTTACCTTGTTCCATTAAATAGAGCCTCCATCAATTTTTACTTGTAACTAAACATTCTTACTCGGATTGTTCAAAAAATCAAATTAAGGGTTCTTTTTTGGAACAATTCGTAAAAACCTTTGATTACACTTAATATTATACGTCACAACTCTTAGAACTTCAATGATTATTTAAACGTTTTCTTTAAGAGCACAAAAGAACCTCAGCACTTTGTGATAAATTTATCAAGATTAACAAACATCAAAAAAACTCAGAGACACTCTAATCTCTGAGTTTTTTCTAATTTATTCAGCTTTTTTATTCTTTTTAGCAGCCTTTTCACGTTCGCTCTTATTCAAGATTTGTTTTCTCAAGCGAATGCTTTCAGGTGTTACTTCACAATATTCATCATCATTTAAGAATTCTAGTGACTCTTCAAGAGACATTACTTTTGGTTTCTTAATCACGTTAGTTTGGTCTTTATTAGCAGAACGCACGTTAGTTTGTTGTTTAGCTTTCGTCACATTAACACCCAAGTCATTTTCACGACTATTTGCGCCGACTACCATTCCTTCATAAACCTCAGTACCTGGCTCAACAAAGACCGTTCCACGCTCTTCAACACTCATAATACTATAAGTTGTCGCTTTTCCAGTATCAACAGACACAAGTGCCCCATTATGGCGACCACCAATAGTCCCTTGAATCATTGGTAAATACTGATCGAAGGTGTGGTGCATAATACCATAACCGCGTGTCATAGACATAAACTCGGTCGTATACCCAATTAAACCACGAGCAGGTGCCAAGAATATCAAACGAATTTGACCGTTTCCTGTATGAATCATGTCTTGCATTTCACCTTTACGTTGGCTCAATGACTCGATAATTCCACCCATATACTCTTCTGGTGTATCGATTTGAACACGTTCAAACGGCTCACATTTAACACCATCAAACTCTTTTACGATAACTTTAGGACGTGATACTTGTAATTCAAAGCCCTCACGACGCATATTTTCAATCAAGATCGACAAATGAAGTTCTCCACGACCAGATACAATCCAGGCATCTGGTGACTCAGTCGAATCAACTTTTAAAGATACATCTGTTTGAAGTTGATTTAGCAAACGTTCTTCAATTTTACGAGAGGTAACGTATTTCCCTTCGCGACCTGCGAACGGTGAATTATTTACTAAGAACGTCATTTGTAACGTTGGCTCATCAATATGCAGAATTGGCAAGGCATCTTGATGATCAGTTGGCGTCACGGTCTCTCCAACGAAGATGTCCTCCATTCCAGATACCGCAATTAAATCACCTGCTTTTGCTTCATTGATTTCAACTCTGTTTAGGCCGAAAAAACCAAATAATTTTGTTACGCGGAAGTTTTTAGCAGAACCATCAAGTTTCATTAATGACACTTGATCCCCAACTTTTATCTTGCCACGGAACACACGGCCAATTCCGATACGGCCTACATAATCATTGTAATCTAATAAAGATACTTGGAATTGCAACGGCTCATCGCTATTGTCAACAGGGGCAGGAATATGCTCCATAATAGTGTCAAATACTGGATCCATTGACGCTTCTTGATCCTCAGGATCTTCTGACAAGCTAGACGTCCCATTAATACCTGATGTATAAATAACTGGGAATTCTAATTGGTCATCATCAGCTCCTAATTCGATAAACAACTCAAGAACCTCATCAATAACCTCAGCAGGACGAGCAGAAGGTTTATCAATTTTATTAACTAAAACAATTGGAATCAACTTTTGCTCCAACGCTTTTTTCAAAACGAAACGAGTTTGTGGCATTGTCCCTTCATAAGCATCAACCACAAGTAACACACCATCAACCATTTTCATGATACGCTCAACTTCACCACCAAAGTCCGCATGGCCTGGTGTATCTAAAATGTTAATTTTTGTTCCTTTGTAACTAACCGCAGTATTTTTCGCTAAAATAGTAATACCACGTTCTTTTTCAATATCATTAGAATCCATTGCACGCTCTTCTAAACTTGCATGGCCATCTAATGTTTCTGATTGTTTTAATAATTCATCTACCATCGTTGTTTTCCCATGGTCAACGTGGGCAATAATGGCAACGTTACGGATATCTTCTCTTAATTTCACTGTTTTTATTCTCCTCACTATATCTAAAGCACTCTGACTAACTAGGAAAGTTTAATCACTTGTTCCCATAAAATTAGTGGGAAATAGGGATAAAACTCAACTAAAACGACTATCTCAAATTAACTCGACTGTTCATTATAGCAAAAAACTCTCATGAAAAACAATAAAAAGTTTTCAGAAAACGAAAAAAATTACAAGTTAATGAAGATTTGCTGACAAACCGCTAGTTTTGATGTATCTGACTCTCATGATACATGGCTAGTGTCGCTCCAATTATTGGGACTTTTTGCCTTAGATCTAAGGGTTCGCCGTTTAATGCAATAATCTTTAGTCCTAGTTCTTCAATTAGTACTTTAGCTGGAGCATAATCCCAAGGTTGCAGGTCGCTGATATACGCTGTCAAATTTCCTTTAATTAGTTCTTTAAAACCAATCCCAGCACAGCCGATCATTCTAACACCAATTGCCTTCATTGCAGTATCTTGAATGCCGTATGTATTTGTTAAAAACATGTGTGTATTAACACTAATTAAGCCATTCTCTAAACTAACATTAGGCGTTTCAGTCAATCGTGTCTCATTTAAAAAGACCCCCATTCCCTTGCCACCCCAAAGGAGCTCATCTCTCATTACTTCATAAATGAAACCTAGCTGACCGACACCCTCTTCATAAACAGCAATCATCGTACAAAAATTATCCTGTTGCTTAACAAAATTTAACGTCCCATCAATCGGATCAATCACCCAAACTCGGCCTCGAAAGTCCGTAATCTGATCTCCTAAGCCTTCTTCGCCTAAAATTTGATCCTCAGGATAATGCTGACGAATTTTATCAACGAAAAAAGCTTCAGTCTCTTTATCAACATTCGTAACTAAATCAGATTTATTGGCCTTCTCTTCAACGATTAAAGGGGAACGTAATTTAGCTTTAATACTCTCCCCAGCCTCGTAAACCCAGCCTTTAATTTCTTCAACCAGTTCTTGCTGACTCATGATCTCAAGCTCCTTTCATTTTAATAAACGATTCTGGCGCAGCCTTTGCCGCTTGTACAGCACGATATAAAGAATAGCCTGAAACTGCTTCAAACTCTCGTCCCAGCTTCCGCTCTTCCCCAATACTTTTAACTACAGCTTTAAACTGTCGGTATACCTCTAAAAATTGACTCCCAGGCAGCCCCTTTTCATACGCATCCTCTAAGGTTTGCCACATCGCCATGACGGCTAACATCTCATCTTGAGTCCACTCAATATCTAGTGGATAACTATAATTATCTTGCATTTTACCACCTTTACGTCCTTCTTTACTGGTCTTAGTGTATCAAAAAAAATCACTTACGTACATAATTAGAGCGATAACATTAGAGAAATTTCAAAAATCAACAACATATTCACCAAAAAAGCTAACAGACCGAATAAACAGTCTGCTAGCTTTTGATTAACTAGGCTCATTAGGTTCCTCAATTAATTCTCGCGCTTCTTCATCAGGAAATGTCACAACAAAGGTAGTTCCAACGTCTTTCTGACTCTCAACCTCAATTGTTCCCTTGTGTAGTTTCACTAACTGATGGACAATTGACAAGCCTAAGCCTGACTCGCCGTACTTAGTATTTTTCCTTGAAGGATCTACCTTATAGTACCGCTCCCAGATATTTTGAACTTCCTCTTCCGTCATGCCTATACCTGTGTCACTTATCTTCACAGTCGTTTCTAAATACCCACGCTCAACTGAAACCGTTATGGTACCATCCTGAGTAAATTGAATCGCATTTTGAATAATATTAACCATGATCTGTACAAAACGATCATAATCCGCATAAACATCAATCTCATCAGCAGTCGTTAACGTTAAAGTGTTTCCTGACGCTTCAGCCTTTCCTTGAAGCTGCTGAACCACTTGCTTCAACGTGTCTGTCGCGCTAAATTTTTGAATCACCATGCTAATTTGATTGGTTCTAATTTTTTCGTAATCCAAGTTTTCATTAACTAAACGAATAAGACGAGTCGTTTCATTCCGCATCAATTGGATACATTTTTCCTCTTGATCCTTAGGAATCGCATTATAAGCAATTCCTTCCAATAAGCCATTAATAGTCGTTAATGGCGTACGCATCTCATGAGCGGCATCTGCCATAAATTGACGCCGTCGATCTTCTTGGCGCTCAATTTCTTCATTGGATTCCTTAAGCGCTTGAGCCATTCGATTAAAGTCAATTGCTAGCTCATCCAGTTCATCGTTACTCTTAATTTCCAAATTAACATCGAAATTCCCCTCAGCAATTTGACGAGTCGCTTTTTTCATGCGATTAATCCGATTAACCTGAAATTGAGCAAGCATATAACTCGCTATTAACGAAATAATACTAGAAATCAAGAAGGCCTTAAAAAGATTCTCAGTCAGAACCTGCATGCTTTTCTCAACATTACTCGTTGGCTGTAATACAGCAATAGCACCAAAAAATTCACTAGATGTCCTGTCATTATTGGTAATAAATAAAGGCTGAATAATCATTGCCATTGAGACCTTTTTTTTACCAATTGTAAATTCTACTGGCGTTGAAATAGGTTCTTCATTTTGAACTTTTTTCCATTGCTCCTCGCTTATGAAGTTAACCTTCTGCTCCTCTTTGCCAACTGGATATTCAACCTTTTTATCGGCATTCAGAAAAAAGAAATTAATATTTTGATTTTTCAATGTCAATTCTGTCAATTGCAGACTACTTGATAAATTATCAGGATTTAACTGACTATTTTCCGTAATTGCATTGGCATAAGCAAACATTTGATCATAAGTGTTGTCCAGCATTGTTCGCTTAGTAAATTGGGTAAACGAGACCCCCACAACGATTAGGATAGTCAAAATGATTGCCCAAAAGGCAATCATTTGCTGAAAGAGATATCTCATTTAACATCGACTCCAGAGTCGTCGAATTTATAGCCGACACCCCAAACGGTCTGAATCACTTGTGGGCCAACTTTTTCAATTTTTTGACGTAATTTTTTGATATGAGCATCGACCGTCCGCTCATCGCCAAAATATTGATAGTCCCAGACCATTTCTAATAGCTGTTCACGGGAAAATACTTGCCGTGGTTTTTTCGCAAGTGTATAAAGTAAATCGAACTCTTTAGGAGTCAGACCTTCAATCAATTCATTATCTAGGTACGCTTCTCTAGTTTTTGTATTCATTCTAAAATGATCTGTCGCGATATCAAAATCACTACTTTCCCCCTCATCGCCACTTGTGCCATCAACTAATTCAGCTCTCCGGTGCAGAGCTTTAATTCGAGCAATAAGCGTAAGTGGACTGAATGGTTTCGTCACATAATCATCGGCTCCCATCTCTAATCCGATTACTTGGTCACTCTCAGAATCTCGCGCAGTCAGCATAATAATCGGCACCGTGCTTGACACCTTACGAATTTCTCGACAAACAGCTACTCCATCCATCGTTGGTAAATTTAAATCAAGGGTAATCATGTCCCAAGAGTCTGGTTCTTCAAGAAAGGCATCTAGCCCCTCTTTACCATCATACTTAAAGGTTGCATCCCAATTTTCATTTAAAAAAAACATCTGCATCATTTCTGATACGGATTCGTTATCTTCAATCATTAATACTTTCATTATTATTCTCTCCTCTCGCTCACTGTCACTTATCGCTTATTATACTATAGAACGTTTATTAAATGACAGGCTTCACACCTTTTTCAAAAAGCTTTCAACCATTTCCCTAATTTCCACCTAATTGTGTCTTTAGTATACTCTATTAACAAAGGTTTCAACAAACAAAAACTGTCGTTGTGAAAAACCTAGCACTGAACCTAATTTTTTGCTAATATTAAGAGTAGCAATTTTTCAGTGATTTTAAATCAGGCACTATTTATAGAAGGAGTATTTATACTAATGACAGATGTTAAAGGGTTAGCATTCTTTGATCTAGACGGAACACTTTTGAATGAACACTCAGATGTGACCATCGAAATTATTGAAGCCATGAATGAATTACAAGAGAACCAAATTATTCCAGTTATCGCCACTGGTCGAACAAATATTGAAGTCCGTGAGATTAGCCAACGAACCGGAATTGATTCACTCATTACGATGAATGGACAATACGTTCTATTTGAAGGGCAAGAAATTTACAGTGACATCATCTCACAAGAGAGCTGTGAGCGTCTCTATCATCAGACGCAGGCATTTGGACAAGAAATTGGCTTTTATACACCAGACTTAATCACTGTTTCAAACCATACTCCAATGGTTGAAAGCACCTATAATTATATTCATTCGCCACTTCCAACTATCAATAGTCAGCTCTACCGCGAACGCGCGCTGAACATGCTTTTAGTTATCGGACAAGAGCATGATGATTATTACAGGGAGGCGTTTCCCGAACTAACTTTTTTCCGCAATGGCCCCTATTCAATTGATGTAATAAATAATGGTGGCAATAAAGGAAAAGGTGTTAGAGAGTTAGTCAAAGCACTAGGCTTAGAGGGCGTACCAACTTATGGCTTTGGAGATGGGCTCAATGACATCGACTTGCTGAAAGCTTGCGATCATAGAATTGCTATGGGTAACGCTAGGCCAGAGCTGAAAGACATTGCTACATATGTTACAACCAAGAATACTGAGGGTGGCATTTTACGTGCATTAAGACAATATAATTTAATTTATTAAACAGACAGAGTGCGCTGTCTTCCCCTTTTACTGAACTTATGTTATACTAATTCAGTACAACACCGTACACCCTTATTTTAAGGGGGCGTTACGGATTCGACAGGTATAGTTCGAGCTTGAATTGCGTTTCGTAGGTTACGTCTACGTAAAAACGTTACAGTTAAATATAACTGCTAAAAACGAAAACACTTTCGCTCTAGCTGCCTAAAAACAGTTGGCGAAGATCCTCCCAGCATCTCCCATGTGCTGGATCAGGGTCTCAAACTAAGTGGGATACGCTAAATGTTTCCGTCTGGAATGTTTAGAAGAGATTATCAGACTAGCGAAGAGCAATGTTTGTTTAATGTCAGACCTCTAAGCGAAATTTAAGCATTAAACTATGAACGTAGATATTGAAGTGGCGATGTGCTTGGACGCGGGTTCGACTCCCGCCGCCTCCATAATGGAGACACAGGCTAATGAAGTAATTAGAAAAAGACTAGATTCTCTTTTGTGAGATGCTAGTCTTTTTTTAATTTCTACTATTATTATCACCATGAGAGGTAGCATACTTAAAGAACAACAAAACCTTTTCATTTTTTCACTCATGGTCTGTTCAGCTTTTTCTCCCTTAATAAATTAAGTAGCAGAGGAACTAGCTAATTCGACTATCATAAAGATTATAGCAATTAAGTATGTTAGAATATTAAAAAAGGGGTGTTTTTTATCAATCCATCAGATAGTTTTCTTACATTAAAAATTTCGCTACTCGCACTTGGTATATTGTTACTACCTTTACTACCTGCTCTACTGGGCTTTATTTTATCCAGAAAATATAAAGCTAATAAATCTATTTTTAGGTGGATTATTTTTTTTAGTACTATTTTGTTAATTATTGGACTGTTTATAGGTGTTTCTTTAGGTGGATTTACGTTGATGCTACTTGATTCAGTAGGCAGGAATTAAATTGCTAACTTTAATATCATCAGTTAACTATCATTTTCCCATCTTACTAGACAAGTTAATCACTACCTAAAAAAAATAAATTCATGATAAACTATCATTAGAAGCTAATAAAAAAGGAGCTTAACTCATGACCCTCACTAACATTTTTTCAGAGTTCTACAACCATCATGATTTAGAAGCAAGAGCCCATTTAGCACTTTTTATCAACTCAACACCACAAGCCACAAAGCAAATACAAGACTATTTGAATGAGCAACTTCAACAAATAACTCAAATAGAGATTCTTGAAACAATTGACATTTTTGCGCACTTCTCAGACTTAGAAATTATTTTAAAAGAAAACAAGCATTCTGTTGATGAGTTTCAATTAGTAGTGACCACTATTGAAGATAAGAACATCTACAATCGATGCGGTCGACGGTCGCTTACGCAGCAGCTAGACCAAAATACTCTTGCTTATTACGATACAATCACGGGTCAACGATTTGAAACTGATTTGCAGCAAATTGCGTCACTCTTTGAAGTTGACTCATTCTCAGCAAAATAAAACAGCTAAAACTCTTTTATTACAAAGCGTTTTAGCTGTTTTATTTAATCTCTCAATTCGGCTAACCTTTCCTCAACTAATTTTAATACGTATTCTCTAGCCAAAGGGTCTTCAACAAAGTCATGTCGATCGCCGTCAATCTGAATTTTCGGACTCTGATCATACTCTTCAAACCACTGATCGTACCGGTGATTTAACTCTTTATAATACTCGTAAAGTGTTGGATCATAGGAAAGCTGCTCATAATCACGGCCTCTTTTTTCAATTCGTTCCAGCATTTTTTCAAAGGAAATCTTAATATGCACCAACAAATCAGGGTGTTTTTTCTCCGCTGCATAAGGTAATTCCTCTAACATGTTTGCTAATAATTCATCGTATACCTTAACTTCTGTGTCTGACGCTCGACCAAGATCAGCATTTAAATGAAATAATAACGAATCTTCATAAATAGAACGGTCTAATACGTTGTCATCTTCTTGCATTGCTTCTTTAATACTGGCAAAACGCTTATTCAAAAAATAAATTTGCAACAAAAAAGCATATTTAGTAGGGTCAGCATAAAAGAGCGGCAATACCTCATTATTTTCAACCGACTCATAAAACGCCTGACTCCCCAATCTTTCTGCGATCATCTCTGTTAAACTTGATTTTCCTGCACCAATTGTGCCTGCTAATACAATCACGCTCATATCCCCCAACTTCCAATCAATATATAGTATCAATATTAGTACCTAACTATCTTAACATACCATATAGAGTATTTGTCAAAGAATAACCATCATCAAAAAATTCTATTCTTCTGCCTTAGAAATTAGTAAGCGATTCAACCATTCTGAAGCCACGTACATGATACCACCATAAATAATAAGAAAAATTGGTAAGACATGCATCCCTAAAACTGGTACTAAAAATCCGAATAAGGGAGGCAATACAACCGATCCTGTATAGGCAATAGCCATTTGAATCCCCATAATTTGTTGGGCAATTTTTTGACCAAAGCGTTCAGGTGTCTCATGTAACATCGCAGGATAGATTGGCGCACAGCCAAAACCAATTAAACACACAGAAACTAATAATAAAGGAAACTTAGTTGCGACTATTAGAAGCACACCGCCTAAAATAATCAACACCTGTCCGATTCGAATCAACTGGCGATTGGTTAATAGTAGTGATAAAAAACCAGAAAGTAAACGCCCAAACATAATAAAACCAAAAAAACCAGAAACAGCAATAGCTGCTTTTGAACTATCTACGCCTTTCACGTTAATCAAATAACTACTTGACCACAGTCCCATCGTAGCTTCTACACCGATATATAAGAAAAAAGCATAAAGGGCTAAGCGAACCTTCTTCATTTTGACTAACTCAGTTATGCCAATCTCCGACTCTTTTGCAGATCCCCCCTCTTTCTTTGGCTTTTCCCGACTACGCCACAACGGTAAGGTTAGAAATAGAACGATCACTAACGCAAACTGGACAAGTGATACGACAAGATAGCCCATCCGCCAAGATCGATCATGAGACAGTACTTGAGACATAATCAAAGGACTAGTCAATGCTCCGATTCCCCAAAAGCTGTGAAGCCAATTCATATGATGAGCCTGATAGTTTTCAGCTACATACTCATTTAGCGCCGCATCAACAGCCCCTGCACCCAATCCGAGTGGGATAGCTGCGACAATAACCCACCCAAAATTAGGAGCTAAACTAAACCCTAGCAACGCCATTGCAGTACCAAGTACACTGACCGCCGTTAGCTTTCCTGTCCCAAATTTACGAATTAATTTGCCACTAAAGAAACTTGAGGTAATAGTTCCAAAGGAAATCGTCATCGAGACCAGACCAGCGTAGCTTTGAGGAACCCCAAATTCACGGTACATCTCAGGCCAGCCGACACCTAATAACGAGTCAGGTAACCCCAAACTAATAAACGTTATATAAATAATACTCAAAAATAATGTTGCCACTTCATCCCTACTTTCTCATAGTTACCACTAATTAGAGACTAGCGCTTGAATGGCTAATCTTTTTACCCCTTTAACGAAGTCTTGATTGAAACTTGTCAAAAAACTAATATCCGGCAAATCAATTTCACTAAACTGCTGTCTAATATACTGCTTAACACTCACTAACGCCTCTTCCTGCCAATGATTATTATAAATAATAATTCGATGTGGATCATATAGTATCAGCATGGTCACAAGTGTTTGAATCAACTCTACCAGCAATTTATCCGTCGCTTTTTCCATTTCAACCCCTTCAATCAATAACGGAAGTCGATTTATTTCACCCACCAGCCCATTTGCTCCATAATAAATTTGATTATGGAGATAGACCGCACTGCCAGGCGGATAATTATCAGGATAGTACAATGCGATAACCGTTTCATCTTTGACTTGTTGCGCTTGGCAAAATCCAAATAAGACACTGTTAACATCATTTTCAATGACAACTGGCACATCGCAGGTTTCTTCAAGGTAATGTCTTAAAGAAATTCCCTTAAGAAACTCAATATCACTCACTTTCACTTCTCCCTTAATTTCAACACCAGGTATTCCAATTGCTACTTGCTGAATAGCAGGATATTGCAGCTTAGTTTCTTGAATTAAAGTAGCAAAAAAAGGCATAGTGACATCCTTAAGAGATAGCTGCCATTGATTTTTTACCTCCCCAGCTAAATTACAGACTAATAGCTCTGCTCGATCGGTTATTCCTTGCTGAAATAAGCATATTGCCAGTACTAACTGGGCATCATTATTATAAGAAAAGCGACTCGCGGGCCTGCCCCCAGTCGATAATCTTTTTTCGAGTTGAATCACTTCTCCACATTCAGCTAGTTGATTCATCAAGGAGTTAACCGTCACAACACTAAGACCACTCTTAATGGCTAATTCGGCTTTACTAAGACTTTTATGACCACGAAGCAATTGTCGGATTGTTTGTAAATTCATTTCACGCATGAGATTTGGTTTATCAATCGTCATCTCCCCCTTAATTAAGACCCTTTATAAAGGTTCTTAATTAAGATAATATCTTTTCATTTTATATCTGTCAATTTAAATTGTATATAGGCCCTTTAAAAAAAAAATTGTTTAGTGTGTATTTAAATAAGCAATCGTGTAATCTATTTTACACACTTCAATAAAAATTGATAACATTATAACGTTATATTTAATAAGGAAACATAATATTAACATTGGCACAGTTCTTGCTTATATTAAGGTTAGTGCAACCGTTTTATATAACGCGGTTAACTTATTTTATGTCACATTAATATAGGAGGCTAATCAGAAAGTTAGAATCGGACTAACTCATATATTTAACTATCTAGGAGGAAGATAAATGAATGGTTTAATGAATTGGATGGAAAGGTACATATTACCTACTGCTACAAAGATTGGTTCGCAAAAACACTTAGTTGCTTTGCGTGATGCGTTTATCGCTACTATGCCTGCTACTATGGCGGGCGCTATCGCTACATTGCTTAACGCATTTTTACGTGACTTTCCACGTGACTGGGGTTACGACGGCTTCGTCGAAGCAATGGCACCAATCATCGGCGTCAATGGCTTTGTTTGGACAGGTACACTTGCAATTATGGCGGTTATATTTTCAATGACGTTGGGCTCTAATCTAGCAAAAGCATATGATGTCGATCGATTATCTGGTTCTGTCGTTTCATTAGCGGCTTTCTTTATGGGGCTTACTGACTCAGCACAAGCAGTCTTAACTTTACCAAAAGAGCTTGGCAAAGAGGCAGTTACTATTATTTCTGAGGCTGGCGGAGTCGTAGCTGTTAACGACGGTGTCCAAACAATAACTACTGGTGCTTGGGGTTACTTCAACTTTGGCAAGCATATGGGGGGATCGGGTCTATTTACAGCGATTATTTTTGGCTTTATTGCAACCATTATTTTTGCTAAATTAATGCAAAAAAATATTACAATTAAAATGCCCGATTCTGTACCACCTGCCGTTGCTAAAGCATTTGCAGCTATAATTCCAGCTGCTGTCGCTCTATATGTTGTCGGAATTATTAACTTTACCTTTACAAAAGTGACTGATCAACGCTTGATTGACTGGATCACAGAAACAATTCAAGCGCCAATGATCAATTTATCTCAAGGTTTCGGTGCTGTTATTATTATCGTTTTCATGGTTCACTTGCTTTGGTTCTTTGGGATTCACGGAACAAATGTAATGTCTCCTGTTCTACAAACCTTATATGGAACTGCCATGACTGAAAATACTAATGCGTTTCAAAGAGGCGATGCGATTCCATACAAATGGGTAGCAGGTAGTTTTGAAGCCTTTGTTTGGCCTGGTGGCGCGGGAGTTACCCTTGTTTTGATTGTCTGTGTACTGCTATTATCTAAACGTGCGGATTATCTGACAGTTGGGAAACTTTCTTTAGGACCTGGAATTTTTAACATCAACGAACCTATTATGTTTGGGATGCCAGTGGTTCTGAATCCACTCTTCATGATTCCCTTTATCTTAGCACCGATGGCAACAGCTTCAATCGCTTACGCTGCCACAATTGCCGGTTTAGTTAAACCAGTTGTGGTTAATGTGATTTGGGTTATGCCTGCTATTATTAGCGGATTTTTAGCCACAGCTGGGGACTGGCGCGCGATTGTTCTAACACTAGTCAATTTAGCTGTTGCCTTTGTCATTTGGGCACCATTTATTATTGCTGCCAACAAAATGGACCCATCATTGGGTGAAAAAGACTAAAAATAACATAATCGTTTGAAAATGAGAAAGGAGATATCTAAGAAATGATGGCAAAAAATGGATTATGTCTTATCAGCCTTGGGCTTATTCTTATTATGCTAAGCGCCAATGCAAAAACTGGCGTTTATGATGGACTAAGTCTCGTGACCGCTACCTTTCTCATTGTGTCAGGTGGTGCGCTAATGCTTTGGGATAAACGCCGAAATAAACTATCGGTTAAAACAACCACTACACAAGAAAATAAGCCTACCACTTAAAACTTATCAAAAAACAAACAAGCTTGAGGACAATTCCCCTCAAACTTGTTTGTTTTTTCGTGTGTTTATGAATTATTGGTTATAGATCGCTCGGTGTATGGACTGCAATAAATTTAACCATCTTATTCGTATAGTTGCCCCAATTATGAGGACGTGATGACAAGTAATGAGCTGAATCTCCTGGATAGAGCTGTTGCTCTGCACCATCAATAATCAAAGTCAAAATCCCTTCCAAAATATAGATAAACTCTTCTCCTTCATGTGGCGCAGCGGTTACTCGCTCTGCACTAGCACTAGGCAAAAGCTCAACTAACTTCGGCATCATCTCTTTATTATCTGGATTCGTGCTTAATGACTTATAAATATTTTGATTAATAATTCGCAAAACACTCTGATCGTAACTACGAGTAACAACTTCTTCTCTTGTCGTAGTATCATCAAAAAAATAATTAATTGAGACTCCTAAAATATCAGCAATCTTTGCCAACTGCTCAACAGCAATCGTTGTAATTCCTCGTTCAAATTGAGATAAATACCCAATAGACAAATTCGCCTGTTTACTTATATCCTTAAGAGTGTATCCACGATCTTTTCTTAATTTTTTTACTGCTTCTCCAATTGACTCCATAGCTTGCCAATACTCCTCTCGCTAATTAATTACTTTTAACGATTTAAATAATCACAAAATTTCACGCTTATAAATAAAACTATAAATGACTTTGACAAAATGTCAACTTTTGTTTAAAAATTATCAAAATTTTTCATATTAATGAAACTAAATATTGATTTTTTTTAATGATACGCTATAATAGAGCTATACAAATCAAAAAAACAAATTCCCCCTCTTAATTTATTTCACAATAATGAAATATTAATTTTAGCTTTTATTTTCTATGATGAAATTTATTTACAGACTTGCGAGGATTTAATTAGTTTCTTGACATTATTCTTAACTTTTTCACTAAACGGTTATATAATGGGGGTGACTATGCCTTTTATGACCATTTATAACCTGTTGAAGGAGGAAAATATATTATGTCACTCACACTTGAACCAGTTTTAAGGGGCTCCACTGATAGAATTAAAGCGTTGCGCCATGCAAGCGAAAATGAGTATCAAGCGTCTATTTCAACGGAGAGAGCTGTTATCATTACCGATGTTTACAAAAAGCATGAAGGAACCTGCGATATTGAAATTCTCAGAGGCCTAGCATTTAAGCAATTGATGGAGAAGCGAACACTTTTTTTCAATAAAAGGTCTTTAATTATTGGTGAAAAAGGGCATCAACCATGGGCGGCTCCAACCTTTCCTGAGCTTGCTTGCCACTCACTGGCAGACTTTGACACAATGACTGCTCGTAAAAAAGTTTCCTTTAGTGTCTCGGCTGATGACCGCCGTGTACAAGAACAGATCATCATTCCTTATTGGCAAGAACGCTCAATGATGACCCGAATTTCTAATGCACTCCCAAAAGAATGGCATCAATTACATCAAGCGGGATTATTTACAGAACCACTTTTGCAATTTGCACTAGGCCAAACTGTTGCAGATGGCAAAATTTACCAAAAAGGCTATCGCGAATTTATTTATGATATTGATCAACAGCTCCAGCAGCTTGATTTTGCCCATGATAAAAATGCCCTGACTAAACAATCGACCTTATCTAGTATGAGATTGGCTTGTGAAGGAATGATTATTATGGGACAGCGTTATGCGAGTCTGGCGAGAGAAATGGCAGCCAAAGAAAGTGATCCTACTATCAGCAAAGAGTTAACTGAGTTAGCGGATATTTGTGAGGTGGTTCCTGCTAATAAACCTCAAACCTTTAGACAAGCGATTCAAATGTATTGGTTTACTCATCTTGGAGTGACCTTAGAAACAAACAATTGGGATGCTTTTTCACCAGGTAAGCTCGATCAATATTTGGAGCCTTTTTATAAAAAAGAATTAGCTGAAGGCACGCTAAGCCGAGCAGAAGCAAAAGAACTGATTGAAAATTTGTGGATTCAGTTTAATAATCAGCCTGCCCCACCTGGCGTCAACTTAACACTCGACGGAACAGCGACTTATACTAATTTTAGCAACATCAACTCAGGGGCTTTACGAGCAGATGGCTCATCTGGTGTGAGTGAGTTGAGTTTTCTTATTTTGGAAGTCACTGATGAACTAAAACTACTTCAACCAAGTTCTAATATCCAAGTCTCTCGTAAAACACCTGAACACTTTTTATTAGAAGCAGTCAAAATCTCTCGCAAAGGATGGGGTCAACCGGCCTTTTTCAATGCCGATACTATTGTCCAACAACTTCTTAGTATGGGGATGTCACTCGATGATGCCCGCGCAAACGGTGTTGCAACTGGCTGTGTTGAAACTGGAACAGCTGGCATGGAAGCCTATACTCTAACTGGTCACCTAAACGTGCCAAAAATTCTTGAACTCGTTTTAAATGCTGGGTACGACACTTACAGTGAGTGTCAGGTAGGGTTAAATTTGGGTAATCCTCAAACTTATAAATCCTATCAGCAAGTTTACGAGGCCTTTTGCCAACAACTACAATACGTTGCAGACGTTAAACTTGCCGGAACCAACATTATCGAACGAATTCATATGACCAATATGCCAGTTCCCCTACAATCAGTTCTAACAGATGACTGTATTAGTCGAGCAACTGATTACACTCGTGGTGGTGCTCGTTATAATACAACTTCTATTCCCTGTGTCGGTATTTCAACGATTGTTGATTCCCTAGCAGTCATAAAGAAGCATCATTTTGAGGAAAAACGTTTGACGATTGCTGAACTATTAATTGCTAGTAAAGATAATTTTGAAGGGTACGATGATATTCTAGATATCGTTCGACATCATACACCAAAATATGGCAATGATGATGAGTACGCCGATGATATTTTAACCCAAGTTAATGAAAGTCTTCAAACTGCTCTTGCGAATCAAAAAACGGTCAAAGGCGCAACAACGACGGTCAGTTATATTCCGACAGTTAATCATATTCCATTTGGTCAAGCAATGGAAGCTAGTTTAAATGGGCGTTTAGCCCATGTGCCATTGCCTGATGGGATTTCTCCAGAAAAAGGCGCCGATCAATTAGGACCAACAGCAGTCATTAAATCCGCCGCTAAATTGGATCATCTAAAAACAGGCGGAACCTTACTTAACCAGAAATTTAGCCCAGCTGTAGTTGCTGGTGAAGCGGGACTTGCTCACATCTCAGCACTGATCCGTTCTTACTTTGCTATGGATGGGCATCACATTCAATTCAATGTCCTTGATAGAGAGACCTTGATTCAAGCGCAGCAGCGACCTGAAGATTATGAAAATTTGATTATTCGAGTGGCTGGCTATAGTGATTATTTCAACAATTTAGACCGATCCCTTCAAGACGAAATTATCAATCGAACAGAACAAGGCTTTCACTCAGCTAGCTCACAACCCAACTCTCAAAAAAAATTCCCTAGCATCTGGTCACTGTAAAAACAGTGACTTGAGCTAGTTTGAAATAAATCAGAAAGGAGACAGGACTATGTATAATCTATCAATCGTCAGCATTGCGCTAACCAACTTGTCTTTAATAATTGGGACTTATCTAACCTTTTACTTTGGTTTTCTCTATCTCTCTACTAAAAAAAAGGACATGACTCCCTCCTTTATGACCTACTTAGTTTTTAAACGATCCTCACTCTCAATTCTCATACCAATGGGAACCATCTTTGGATTCGTCAGCTTCATTTTATCCCTTGATCTCATTCCAATTTTTGGGGAAAATAGTGGCGTCGATATGAGCTTCGTTCTGATTTACTTTGCTGTCATTTTTGGCTCTAAACAATTGGGGTTTGTGGCATCACTTAATGTTATTAGTCTATCTATTCTTCATCAGTTATTCGGATTAAATCAAAAATTTTCTTACGAAACTATTTTACAGATTAGTGCCATACTGGTTCTTTTTACTTTAGCTTGTTTCATCAAGGATCGTCAGCTAACACTTTGGCATGCTCATCTACTATTTTTAAGTGGCTATTTTCTGATTAAACTTTTGACTTTTTCTTTTATAATGGGAACACTCGTTCAAGTACGAAGCTTTGCTGATTATTTTACTTATATCCTCATTTACAGCACTATTTTTTGCAGCTCAGCTTTTGTTATTCAGAGTGCTACAATCGTCTCCAAGGTTATGCAGAGCTATAAAGAAGCCGCAACTTTTGATAGTTTAACGAAAGTTTATAATAAGGAATCCTTTGATTTTTTATTAGACCATGTCGCTAATTCTAGCCAAAATAAGAGTAAGACCCTTTCACTTTCTATTTTAGACATTGACAACTTCAAAAGTATTAATGATACATACGGTCATCCTATTGGAAATCTAACTTTACAGTATTTGTCCAAAATTTTAACTTCTGTTGACAGCGATAAAATTCACTACGTCTGCCGACTTGGCGGAGACGAATTTGCAGTCATTCATGATCAATGTCCAGAAGATTCTGAAGCATATTTCGAAAAAGTCTTTGACTGCTTACAAAATGAACCCGTTGTTTTAGACGATCATGCCTTTTTACTAAAGATTTCAGTTGGGCTCACTCATTTTGTTCAAAGTCCAACTTTCGATATGACGACTGCTCTAAAAAAAGCAGATAGTGCCTTGTATCAAGCGAAAAAAAATGGTAAAAATCAATTAGTTGTCACCGCAAGTCAAGCTTATAATAAACGTTTCCCAAATTTTTCATTCAAAAAAAAGCTTGTAGCAGATAGACTTGCAAGTTAGCCAACGTCTAACTGCTACAATGCTTGTAAAAACGAGGTGACTAAGTGGCTACTCCTTTAATCGTAAATATTCAAAAATTTTCTGTTCATGATGGTCCAGGCATTCGCACAACTGTCTTCTTTAAGAGCTGTCCTATTCGTTGCGCTTGGTGTCACAATCCAGAAAGCCAATCCTTTCAAAACGAAACGATTTTAACAAAAGATGGCCACGAAGAAACTGTCGCCAGGGGCTATTCAATTGAAGAGCTGGTTAAAGAAATTGAAAAAGACCGAATGTTCTATGAACAATCCGGTGGCGGTGTCACCTTATCTGGCGGTGAGGTTTTGAGTCAAAATATGGTGTATCTTTAAGAGCTCGTAAAAACTCTTAAAAGTCGCGGAATTTCAGTCATTATTGACACTTGCGGCGTTGTTCCTTTTATTCATTTTGAACGACTTCTTCCTTATATCGATAGATTTCTCTATGATTTGAAATTTATTCGTTCTGCCCTACATACAAACTATACAGGAACCTCTAATCGTCTGGTTTTAGAGAATTTGAAAAAGTTAAGTGATGCTGGCGCTGCTATTGATCTGCGCCTAATTATGTTGGCTGGACTTAACGATGACGAAGAGACGATTAAGGAAACACTTAACTGGCTCCAACAAGAGGCTATCCAGTTGGTATCTGTCCACCTACTGCCCTATCACAAATTCGGTAAAGATAAATATCCGCGACTAAACAGAGCTGTGCCTCACTCTTTCTCAGCTCCCAGTTCTGAAAGATTAGCACTAATTCGCGAACGGATCAGTCACCACTATCCAGATACTTTTATTAATGAATAATCCCCATTAGTCAACGACTATTTTGCCCGTTGACTAATGGAGATTTTCACTTTTTTAGATACCTTGCTTAGAAATCATAACTTGCTTCTTTCACGGCACGCATATGTTGATACGCCTCAACTAATAAGACAGTGTCCTCTGCTAATCGTTCCAATCTAAAGACTACATCATCATTGATAATATCCTGTCTTAAAAAGTCTTTCTCTTCTATAAATACATAGGTGGGAACTAAATTCCCTTTCATATAAGATATAATAGGTTTCAACTGCTGATCGACCATTAAATAATGCTTAGCTGAGCCTGCTGTTGCAATCAAGCTAACAACCTTATCTCTAAAAGCATTAATTGGCAACAAATCAAACACATTCTTCAATGTCGCCGGAATCGACGCTTGAAAGGTCGGTGTTCCGATAATCAATGCCTCTGCTGACATAATCGTTTCTAAAACTTCTTTCGTATCCCCTTCGTACTCCCAATAATTACGACCATCACTAAATACCATGTCATAGGCTTTTAAATCAATTAGGGTTACCTCATACAATGGGTATTGTCTTTTTACTTCTGCTAGAGCCCTTTCTACAGCTATACGCGTTTTACTGCCTAATGTAGACCCCGATATTCCAACTAGTTTCATCTTGATCACCTACTTATTTTTTTGTATATTTCTTCACTTCTGGCATAATTTTTGTGGCGATCAATTCAATATTCTTTTTCAATTTATCCATAGGCACACCACCAAAATCAATTTGTGCTAAGAATCGTTGTTGACCATATAATTCATACTGATACAACAATTTTTCAATAATTTGATCGGGACTTCCTACCATCAACGCATCACGGTAATCTGTTGATTGAGCAAATTGTTGTTTTGGATAACCTCCTCCTCGAATTCGCTGCATGCCAACATTTAAATGAGGATACATCTCTCTCAACGCTTCTTGGGTGGTATCTGCAGTATAAAATAAACTAGTTGTCGCAACTGGCATCTCATTCGGTTCAAATCCACTACGCTGCAACGCCTCACGATAAGCTTCCACAGCAACTTGAAAGTTTACAGCAGGCCCTCCAAGCGTCGTCAAGGTCATTGGGATACCTGCATATCCTGCCTTAATTGCACTAGCTGGCGGCCCTCCTACAGCCCGCCAAATTGGTAAGCTACCATTCTTAGGTTGAGGAATGATTTCAGCATTAGACAACGGTGCCCGAAACTTACCTTCCCAAGTAATTTTTTCTTGCTCATTAATTAAAGCCAATAACTCCAGCTTTTCTTCAAATAATTCTTCATAATCATCTACATCATACCCAAGTAAATAATAAGCCCCGACACGAGAACCACGTCCAGCAACAATCTCCATTCGACCATCGCTAATTAAATCCAATGTAGCAAAATCTTCATAAACTCTAACAGGGTCGTGAACACTTAGAACTGTCGCTGAACTCGCTAGCTTTATCTTGCTAGTCGCCTGAGCAATCGCACCTAAAATAACCGTATGTGCTTGGCTCGTAAAGTATTCCTGATGACTTTCTCCTAAAGAAAAAACGTCTAAGCCTGCCTCTTCCGAAAATTTAGCTAACTCAATAATTTCTTCAATCCGTTGCTGATTGCTGATCCGTTGGTTAGTTAATGGGTTGGCCATATGATCTCCCAATGAGTACAGGCCAATTTCCATCCCTTTTGACTGATCAATTCTATATTTTTCCATCTCATTACCTTCTCTCTATGTTAGTGGCGCCAGCTTCGCTTCAATCTCTTGTCGTTGTGGCTCCAAAAATGGCGGTAGATCCAATTTTTTTCCTAAATCTGCTACTGTCGAATCAGCTGTAAAACCCGGTCCATCTGTTGCCAATTCAAATAAAATACTATTATGATCTCTGAAATAGAGACTCTCAAAATAAAAGCGATCTTTAATACCACTGTGGCGATAGCCAGCATCGTCAAGTAGCTGAAGCCATGTAGTCATCTCTTCAGCTTCTTTTACCCGCAAAGCTAAGTGATGAATACTTCCTGTTCCTTGCTTTTCTCGTTGCCCGCTCTGCTGCTTAATGATAATTTCACCACTCGCCTCACCTGTCACTGCTTGATAAACCGACTCAGTTGCGGTTTCTCTAACTGCTGTATAACCAAGAAGCTCCACTAACATTCTTCCAGTTAGAGCTGGCTCACGCACAGTTAATACAGCTGGTCCCATTCCTAAAATCCGGTACTCTTCTGGAACAGCTGGATGATGATAGCTTTGCCAAAAATCTGGAATAGCCTGCCCCTCATGATTCATTAAATACAAAGGCAATCCATCAGGGTCTTCAAAATAAAGTGACTCTCGGCCATTGATATACTCTAATTGACCATGCTTAACACCTAACTGATTAAAACGCTCTAGCCAAAAAACTAAACTATCATGAGAATTAACAAGTAACCCTACATGAGATATTGCATTTGACCCTGTGCGCTTTGGCTGTTGGTTCATTTCAAAAAAAGTCAGTTCAGTCCCCGGACTGCCTACTTGATCGCCATAAAAAAGATGGTACATACTTGGATCATCTTGATTAACTGATTTTTTCACACGACGCATCCCAAGTACATTTGTATAAAATTGATTATTGCGCTCTCCATCCTCAGTAAACATCGAAATATGATGATGACCTAATATTTTAGCCATTTAACTCTCTCCTCACCCTAATTACTTTACTTCTTAATGATCACTTTACTAGTAAAGTGAAAACTTTGCAATTAATATGCTTACTAAAAAGAAGTAACTAAAAAAACTTACAGTCTATACTCTAGACTGTAAGTTCCTATTACAATTAATTACTTGAAATTAGATGAGCTAAGTAATTATTTGTTTTTCTTTAATTGTTTGATTTCTTTTTCGATAGCATCGATTGCTTTACCTAAAGCTTTTTGCTCATTTTTATCACGAGATGCTTTCTTTTGGTTAACTAATTCTACCTTTTTAGCAATTAGTTCTTGGATTTTAGCTTCGTTAGAAGTTTCACTTGGTTTTGTTTCTGGAGCAGGAGTAGTTGTTGATCCACCTTGGTTTCCAGCTTTTAATGCAGCGATTTCGCGTTCGATTTCGCCAATGCGAATACCTAGAGCTTGTTGCTCACGCCAGTCAGTTGAAACTTTTTTCTTAGCAATTACTTCTTGTTTTTCTTTGATTAATGCTTCAATTTGTTGAGCAACTGTTAATTCACCAGCGTTTTCTGAACTTGAGTTTCCAGTGTTACCTGTGTTAACACCAGCTTTAAGTGCAGCAATTTCACGTTCGATTTCGCCGATACGAATTCCTAAAGCTTTTTGCTCGCGCCAGTCAGTTGAAACTTTTTTCTTAGCAATTACTTCTTGTTTTTCTTTAATTAACGCATTGATTTTATCTGCATTGCTTGAAGAACTAACTTTAACTGCTGCATCAGCTTCAACTGAACCAGCTACTGCTCCTGCACTTGCGATTGATAAAACTGCTCCTGCCACTAATAAACCTTTAAGTACTTTATTCATTTTATATAGCCTCCATAAATGTTTGTTTTTCCCTCTTACTATTATTCTATTGAGTATTCTCTTATGAACAATAGCAGCTGGTACCCTTACTATAAACGCTCTAACTAAATAAGTCAACTACTATTTTATTAACAATAGTAAATTATTTTTAACGACCCTTATTTATCAACGTTTTAAGAAAAAAAAGAGAGAAACTTTTTTTCGTCTCTCTCTATTTTTTATATAATGACTTACTTCTTACCACATAATCTATAAATTGCTTCCGCGTATATTTCCATCGTTTTTTCCATTTCTGCTAACTGCCAAGTTTCATTCGGTTGATGCATCGTATCCTTAGTTGATTCAAACATCGCTCCAAACGCTACACAGTTAGTCATCGTCCGAGCAAAAGTCGCGCCTCCTGAAATTTGTGGGTCACGCATATCCCCTGTCATATCACGATAAGCACTTAACAAGGTCGTCACCAGTTCAGAATCAACTGGAACATATAAAGAATCTAAAAAGTCATGCTGCTCGTAAACTAGTCCGTAAGTTTCGCTGGCTTCTTTTAATTTCTCCTCAACCTCAATTTTTTTAATTGTAACTGGAATCCGAATATCAATCCCAATTTTTGTTTCAGCCTCATTAATCTCAACTGTAGCCGCATTAAATGTCAAAGCACCTGAAGCTTCATCTCTCATTTCACCTAAAACACTTGTCCCATTAGCATCAGCCTTAACTAGCTTCCCTAAGAAATTCACTCCCTGATGATCATAACAGGCGCTCATGGCCTCAGCTAATCGTGTATTAGCATTTATCCCTTGAGGAGCATCTTTTGAATGAATAGACTTGCCCTTAACAAATAATTGGTTATCCTGTTCGACAAAATCATAGCCTAATCGACTTAACTCCGTACTTACTTCAGCTACTTTATCACCTGAATAGACTGCTGTATCTGCCACTACATTTAAAGCTGAGCCGCCTTTAAATGTAAAATCGCTACTGCCTTTACCAGTCAAATACACTTGTAAAAGTCCTTTTTCAGCATAGATCACTGGAAATTGAGCATCAGGGGCAATTCCCATATCGATCCCTTTTTCTTTTTTATGGTACTGTTCCATACAGCGCCATAAATTCTCCTCATCTGTCCCAAAAATAAACCGAATTTTTTTATCAAACTCAACACCCGCATCCATCAACGCCTTAACCGCGTAAAGAGCTGCAACCGTCGGCCCTTTATCATCCTGAACCCCACGACCAACAATTGCTTCATTTCTGATCGTGGCCTCAAAAGCCGGAGTTTCCCATAGACTTTCATCGCCTGCAGGTACAACATCCATGTGACAAAGAACACCGAAAACTTCTGTTCCCGCGCCAACTTCAGCGTAGCCATAATAACCATCAGGATCAATATAGGTTGAGAATCCTTGTTCTGTGAAAATTGCTAAGCACTCTTTCAAGCTATCTAATACATCTTGCCCAAATGGTGCTCCTGCAACAGCCTCTTGCAAATAAGAAGGCACGCTCACAAGTCGTTGCAAATCTTTAATTGCCTGTTCCTTATGTGCTTCTGTAATAAATTGTTTCATCAGTCTCACCTTTCTTCAGATCGCCAATACATCACTAAGCAATCTCATTTAGCAAATTTTTATTTTTACAAACCATTCATTCTTACTTAACTATATTAGCGCTAAAATAGCAAGATAGACACATGTTATGACAAAAATAATTGCCATTAACTTGGTCACAAATTTAAACCAGACTCTTAAATCAGTGTGAGCAATAGTAACTGCCCCCATCACAATCGCTGAGGTTGGCGTAATTAAATTCGCCCAACCAGAGGCAGCTTGATAAGCAGTAATAATCACATTTTTTGACACACCCGCAAAATCTCCCATCGGTCCGATTATTCCCATCGTTGCCGCTGCTAAACCAGAAGTCGAAGGGATAAGAAAAGACATTGGGATGTAGAATATATAAGCTAAAACAGCAAAAACACCTGAGGAAAGGTTTTTCAAGCCCGACTCACCTAAGTGTAAAATTGTCGCAGTAATAGCACCATCGTTCATAACAACTTGAATCCCTTTAGCAACTGCTACCACAATCGCCACCCCAACAAATTCACCTGTCCCCTCTAAAAACGTACCGATAAATTCTTTTTCTGACATGCCATAAAAAAAGGCAATGACAATCGACATGGCTAACATAAGCATCGTAATTTCACCAAAATACCATGTTCCTAGTGGTGCCATGTCTTTCCCTAAAAAAGCACCAAGGACAGGGATGTTAGTCAACCAATCTGCAAGTGACTCAAAAATGGTCCAATTTGGATTGATTGTTGACCATGGAACCAAGCCGACAATTAAGATAACAAAGGTCGTCACAAATAATAATAAAACTTGTTTTTGTTTCTTGCTAATATCTTGAATATCATCCATATCAATTTTGAATCGCTCTAAATCTGTTTCCCGTTGCTCATATAAAAGCGAATTTTTCGGATCTGCTTCAACTTTCTGAGCATAACGATACACATAAATAATACTAACCGTTAATAAGATGACCAATAGGATAATCCGTGACAGAAGCCCCTCACCCGGACTGATTCCTAAGATACCTGAAGCCACACCTGTTGAAAACGGATTGACCGTTGATGCTAGACACCCAATTTGTGAGCCAATCAAAGGCACTGCGATCGCCACCACTGAGTCAAATCCAACAGCTAGCATAACTGGAATTAGAAGTGGATAGAACGCCAACGTCTCCTCGGCTAAACCAAATGTCGTGCCACCAATCGCAAAAATTATCATCAAAATTGGAATCAATGATTTTTCTTTCCCTTTACGACTTTTAATAACTGAAGCGACTCCTGCATCGAAGGCGCCTGTTTTATTAACAATTCCTAGCAAGCCACCAATAAATAAAATAAATAACGAAATTTCAATTGCCCCACCAGTGGTTTCATTTCCCACCATACCTATGATAGGTGCCATAAACACATCCCATAGCCCCTGTGGCTGACTGGCAATCCGCTCATAAGTTCCAGCGATGTAATTACCTGTTTCTTCGTTAACTTGATACTGTCCAGCTGGAACAATCCAAGTTAAAATAGCAATAACTGCAATAATAATAAATAACACCGTGTACGCAGAGGGCATTTCAAACTTTTTCTTACTCATTACACACTCTCCTCTATCCTCGATTGACACTCCCTAATTTAGTCACACATTAACTAGAAAAAGGGAACTGCTTGAAGCACTTACATAACACGCTACTGATACATAACCCCTAATTCTCGTTCACCTCTTTTCTTATCTATAGTTTATCATCTCTCTCAGATAGAGAACGCTTGAATGGTAAAACTATCATAAATCAGCTGTTATCTTTAATTGTGATTTAATCTGTCTATGACGTCGCTGAGATTACTCCCTGACTAAAAGACTAGGTTCAACTCCGACCTCAGTCTGATGCCACGCTCTCATTCCCATGATAAACTTAGTTCATAAGTTAATAACACATTGGAGGAAACACCTATGAGAAAAGTAAATATTTTTGCCGCAATCGGATTGTTCTTTTTTAATTTAGTCGTAATGTTGGGAGCTATTATCACAGTTTATGCCGTCCTTGCGAGTGCTTGGATTAGCTTCATCGCCTTTATAGCGTCACCAGCCTTGATTGTCGGAGCATCATTGATGGGCTTACAAGCTATAACGCCGTTTAATCTTGTATTATCAATCGTTTTGGCGAGTGTCGCTTTTATCAGCTATCCATTATTAAAAAGCATTTCAGCAGTTATATTTACCCTTTCAAAACACTATATTGATTTCAATAGAAACGCAATTTATTATTAAACAGGAAAAAAAGAGCCGAAAACCATATGCTGGTTTTTGGCTCTTTTTTTGTTTTAACTTGCTTTATTCTTATTATAAATATCAAATGCTACTGCAAAAAGTAAGACTAATCCTTTAATGGCTTGCTGCCAGTCAACACCAATTCCCATTAAAGACATACCATTATTGAGGATCCCCATAACTAACCCACCAACAATAGCGCCTAAAACAGTACCAACGCCTCCATAAGCAGATGCCCCACCAATGTAACAAGCCGCAATCGCATCCAACTCAAACCCATTACCCGCTGTTGCTGTCGCGGCGTTCAATCTTGCCGAAAAGATCAGACCTGCGATTGCTGATAGAACGCCCATATTGATAAACATCCAAAACTTCATTTTTTTAGTTTTTATCCCAGACAACCCCGCCGCTTTTTCATTACCACCAGTTGCATAGACATAACGCCCAATTGTCGTTTTATTCGTCACAAACCGGTAAATCATGATTAACACAGCTAAAATAATTAATACATTTGGAAACCCTTCATATGATGCCATTATGTAAGTGAACCATCCTAGAATTGCTAATACTAAAATATTCTTTACTACAAATAAACTCATTGACTCTGTCTCAAATCCATAGGTTAGTTTCTTTTGACGATCCTTAAAATTAAAGAAAATAAACACAACCCCAATAAGTACACCCACAAGTAGAGAAAACAAGTGAATCGTACTACCACCAAATAAATCTGGAATAAAGCCAGAACTAATCATCTGAAAATTCTTAGGAAACGGTGCTAACGATTTTCCATCTAACACAACAATCGTTAAGCCTCTAAAAATCAGCATTCCCGCTAATGTTGCGATAAATGCTGGCACTTTCACATAAGCTACCCAAAACCCTTGAAACGCGCCAATCGCTGCTCCAACAAGTAGGCATAAAAAGATTGCTAATGATGTTGGCAAACCCATTTTTATCGTAAAGATAGCTGATAACGCCCCAACAAAGGCCGTGATGGAACCGACTGATAAGTCAATGTCACCAAGTATAATCAGTAAAACCATCCCAATTGCCAAAATTAAAATGTAACTATTTTGTAAAATAATGTTTGTAATGTTCAAGGGACGAAGCAATACGCCATCTGTCATCACTTGAAAAGCAATCATAATTACAACTAAAAAGAAATACATACTATATTTTTGGAAACTGCCTTTTACCAATTCCCAGATATTTTCATTTCCCTGTTTCTTTTTCGCGACACTTTTTTCTGCCATGTTAAACCCCTACCTTACTTGTCATATATGCCATTAATTTTTCTTGATCGGCCTCTTCTTTAGTAAATTCACTCGTCAATCGTCCTTCATTCATTGTATAAATGCGATCGCACATTCCTAAAATTTCCGGTAATTCCGATGAAATAATACAAACCGCTTTGCCTTCCTTAGCTAATTCTTGAATTAGCATGTAGATCTCATACTTAGCCCCCACATCAATTCCCCGTGTTGGCTCATCTAAAAATAAGACATCTGGTTGCGATAACATCCATTTAGCTAAAACGACTTTCTGCTGATTTCCCCCACTTAAACTTTCAACTGGTTGAAAAATGCTGTTACTTTTAATGTTGATTTTCTTCTTATAATATTCCGCATTTTTAATCTCTTCATTTTGATTAATCACTGTGTGTTTAGCAATTTTATCTAAGCTGGCCATCGATATATTCTGATTAATACTTTCCATTAAAACAAGACCATTTCCTTTGCGGTCTTCGGTAACATAGGCTAATCCACTATCAATAGCCTGCCTTACATTGTTCAACTTGACTTCTACTCCAGATTTAATCACTTTTCCTGATATTCTAGCCCCATAGGATTTTCCAAAAATACTCATCGCCAGTTCTGTTCGGCCTGCGCCCATTAGCCCTGCAATGCCAATAATTTCTCCTTTTTTGATATGAAAGTTTACATTATCTACTACTTTTCTATCTTGATGAAGTGGATGGTAGACGGACCAATCCTTAACCTCAAAATAAGTCTCACCAATTTGCGGGAGATAATCAGGGTATCGATTATCCAAGTCACGGCCAACCATTCCCTTAATTATCCGATTTTCATCCACTTGATTCGTTACTTTATCCAATGTCTCAATCGTTTGTCCATCTCGAAGAATTGTAACCGAGTTAGCTATCTCCATAATTTCATTTAATTTATGGGAAATGATGATGCATGTGATGCCTTGTTTTTGAAATTCTAACAATAAGTGCAATAAATTTTGGCTGTCATCTTCATTTAAAGCGGCTGTTGGTTCATCTAAAATCAATATCTTAACGTCCTTCGCAATTGCTTTAGCAATCTCAACTAGCTGCTGTTTACCAACGCCTATATCTGTTACTAAGGTCTCAGGATTTTCTGATAAGCCAACAATATCCATCAGATTTTTAGCTTTTTGTTTTGTCGCAGACCAATCAATAATTCCTCTAGATGCCATTTCATTTCCTAAAAAAATATTTTCTGCAATAGATAAATAGGGAATCAACGCAAGCTCTTGATGAATAATAACGATTCCTTGATTTTCACTATCCTTGATTGTTTTGAAATCACATTGTTGATCCTCAAAAATAATGTCACCTGTATACTCACCTTTTGGATAGACCCCACTTAACACTTTCATTAGGGTCGATTTTCCCGCACCATTTTCTCCACATAAAGCATGAATTTCTCCGCGTTTCACCTTGAAATTAACATTATTCAGTGCTTTTACACCAGAAAATTCCTTAACAATTCCTTTCATCTCTAGAATCGTTTCGTTCATCCTATACACCCTCTCACTAGCAACAATTAACAGAGAAGCAAACCACATTACTTCTCTGTCTACTTTTTAACGTATGATTACTTCACGTCTGCCTCTTTCAAATAACCACCATCAATTAGCAACTCTTGGTACGTATCTTTCGTCACCACTTCTGGTGTTAACATATATGTTGGAACTACTTTCGAGTTATTATCGTACGTTTCTTTGTCATTTACCTCTACTTCTTCACCTTTCAAGATTTGATTTACCATATCAGCTGCGACTTCCGCTAGTTTTTGAGTATTCTTGAAGACCGTCATCGTTTGCTCGCCAGTAATAATTGATTTGACTGAAGCTGCTTCTGCATCTTGCCCAGTTATAATTGGCATTGGACGATCTGTCGCTCCATATCCCACGCCTTTCAGCGAAGAAATAATTCCCATCGCAACTGCATCATTCGGTGCTAATACAGCATCTACAACTTCCTTTGTATAATGAGCACTTAACAAATTGTCCATCCGTGACTGAGCTGTTGCTCCGTCCCAGTTCTTAGTTGCAACCTTGTTAAACTCTAATTGTTTACTTTGAACGACTAACTTCCCTTCTTCAATAAAGGGATTTAAAATGGACATTGCACCATCATAAAAGAAGCGAGAGTTGTTATCGTCAGGTGCCCCACCAAAAATTTCAATATTGAATGGCCCTTTTTGATTAGCTAAATCTAAGCTTTCAGCAATAAATTCTCCCTGTAAAACCCCAACTTGAAAATTATCAAATGTTGCATAATAATCAATACCATCTGCATTCATAATCAAGCGATCATAGGCGATTACAGGAATTTCTTGCTTTTTGGCCTTATCTACTACATCAGTCAGCGCCTCGCCATCTATCGAAGCGATTACAATAACATCCACACCTTTAGTAATCATATTCTCAATTTGAGATACTTGCGTTGGTACGCTATCTTGGGCATACTGAATGTCAATTTTATAGCCCTTATCTTCTAATTGCTTGACCATGTAGTTCCCATCTTTTTCCCATCTCTCCAACGCTTTAGACGGCATGGCAATACCAACTGTTTTACCAGCCCCTTTGTCTTTACTTGATCCACAGGCCGCTAATAGAAAAACCGCCATAACCATAACCACTGTGACTAGTAATTTCTTAACTCTCATTTTCTTTTCCCCTTTTCTACTTTGCTTATTTTTACTTGTATTAAGTAACTCGTTATATGAGGTAATACCTAGCTTTCTACCTCACATTTTCCACTTCAACTCCACTCTCACTTTCCATCTTCCTGTGTGACTAAAATCCACCACAGGTTAAATAGTACGTTAAACTAACTATGAATTATCATAAACTATCAACTGAAAACTGTCAAGCGCTTTCAATCATTTAATTTGTTATTTTAACGGACAGATTTAAAATAACAGTGTAACGCTTTCATTAACCTCAGTTTCAGCGCATAAATAAAAACCAACATAAGAAGATAATTTCTCCTAAAGAAATCTCAGCTTTACGTTGGTTTTAGTGATTATCAAATAACTATTCAACCTTTACACTTTTAACACACGTACACCATATGGCGCCAACAACAAGTTACCAGAAAGCCTGCCGCCAGTTATTAAATCAGTATAGCTCTCTTTCAATACTAACGTCTGACTAGTTTCAGAGAAATTCATCACAAAATAATAGGTGTGCGTCGCATCTTGACGACTTTGAATTGAAATCTCAGGATGAGGCTCTACAGCAATACTTTCAGATACATTCAGAGTGGCCATTATCTCCTCGTAAACCTGTTCAAGTAGCGCGTCACTACGAGCTCCGATAAAGTAAGCCTCTCCTGCGCCCCACTTGTTTCGAGTAACTGCTGGCGTTCCCTGATAAAATTCGCTGGTATAAACACCTTGTGACTCGGCCGAACCTAAAGTCACCCTTGAACAATAATCTCGAGCAAGAAACAGATTCTCACCATAGCTGAACGTCACTTGATCTTTCGGATAAAGAACATCGGTTTCTACCATATTGATCCCAAATAGCTCTTGCAGCTCTGACGGCCAGCCACCTAAATAAGCTAGATCAGATTGATCTACATAGCCTGTTAAATAAGTCGAAACGAGTCGCCCTCCCCCTTCAACAAACTCTTTAAATTTCAGCATTGTTTCCTCGCGTATCAAGTACATCATTGGAGCAATCAGTAACTCATACTTACTAAAATCTTGATCAGGTGTTATCACGTCAACGCTAATATCATGATTCCAAAAAAAGCGATAGTGTTCCTGTAGAGTTTGCGGATACCGCTTGGATGCTTGAGAAAAGCCTTGAGCATCATTTAACGCCCAGTTAGTTTCCCAGTCATAAATAATCGCTACCTTCGCTTCTTTTTGCGTCCCTCGAACCTCTTTAATATCTGTTAAGACTGCGCCAACCTCTTGAACATCTTGAAAAACACGATTCGTCGTAGCATTATCATGATCGATGACCGCTCCGTGGAATTTCTCTGAAGAACCACGAGATTTGCGCCACTGAAAATAAAGATTACTATCTGAGCCATGGGCGATAAACTGCAACGAAGATAATAAGTGCATACCTGGACGTTTTGTCTTATTTACATCATGCCAATTCACCCCACTAGGTGTTGACTCCATAATTAAAAATGGCTGCTGCTTCAAGCTACGATACAAGTCATTGATAAACCCTACCTTACTTGCTAAATCAGCCGTAGTTTCCCAGTCATTGTGCCAAGCTGGATAACAATCCCAGCTAACAACATCTACGTGCCGAGCAAATTTACTATAATCCAAGCTTTGAAAAGGAATCAAATCATGGGTGTCTGCCATAAAATTGGTTGTAATGGGTACTTCTGGTGTTAGTTTTCTTAAAGGCGCTGCTTCTGTTTCAAAAAAATCAATTGTTTGATCCGTTACAAATCGTTTCCAATCCAGATTCAAGCCATGAACCATCGATTCACCAATCGATGACGGTGACTCAATTTGCTCCCATGCCGTCAGTGTGTGACTCCAAAATGGCCCCCACCAAGCATGATTCAAAGCATCTAATGTCTGATACTTCGCCTTAAGCCAGATTCTAAAATTCGCCTGACACAGCTCACAATGGCACTCCCCTGAGTATTCATTGGAAACATGCCACATCAGTAAGGCAGGATGATTCCCATAACGCTCGGCCAATTTTTGATTAATTGCCGCACTTTTCTCTCTGTATACAGGTGATGAAAAACAATGATTATGGCGACCACCATGCCTTTGCTTTTCGCGTCGTTCATTCGTTCTTAAAACCTCTGGATATGCCTTTGATAACCAGGCTGGTCTAGCTGCACTCGGTGTCGCTAAAATAACATTACCACCATTGGCCGCGATATCATCAATAACCTTATCTAACCACTCAAACTGATACTGTCCTTCTGCTGGCTCAAGGGCACTCCAAGCAAATATTCCCACAGAGAAAGTATTGGTATTCGCCTGCTTCATTAGCTTCAAATCATCAGCTAAAATTTCTGGATACGCCAACCACTGATCAGGATTATAATCACCTCCGTGGAAAAAATAGTTTTGCTGTTCATATCTGTTCATCTAACTCATCCTATCCTTTAGTTCCACCGGCTGTCAGCCCTGAAACAAAATGTTTTTGTAATAATAAAAAGACAAAAGCCACAGGAATACTGATTAAAATTGCGCCTGCTGCAAAGGTTGTATAGCTTGCTCCCATCTTATCCGTAACTAACTTATACAGACCGATTGGCAACGTATAATACTCAGGATTTCTCAACAATACCGAAGACAAGGCAAAGTCACCTAAGGGCCCTGTAAATCCGTTCATTGCGACAACTGCTAACATTGGTCGCGATAATGGTAAGAGGATTTGCAAAAAAATCCGTGTATTGCTCGCACCATCAATCTTCGCACTCTCATCTAAATCAAGGGGAATCGAATCAAAATACCCCTTCATCAAATACGTATTCATCGGAATTTGTCCACCAACATAAATTAAAATTAGTAACCAGTGGCTATTAATCAAACCTAACATTTGCGCCAAAACAAAAATGGCGATCAATGCTGAAAATTGAGGTATCATCTGTAAAAGTAAAAATAGCATTAGACCATTTTTACGCCCTGTAAAGCGAAAACGAGAAAAAGCATAGGCTGTAAATGACACACAAATCAGCGATAAGCCCATCGTCAGCACACTAATTTTTAAGGAATTCAAATACCACTGCTTATACAACAAGGTGCCCTCCCCAGCAAACAACCGAGAATAGTGTCCCATAGTTGGATTTTTGGGAATTAAACTAGTGCTAACTAAACTATTTCCCGGATTAAAGCTTGCCCCAACAGTCCATAAAAGAGGATAAATTATCACCACACACATAACCACTAGCAATAAATAAGTAAAAAACAATCTAACCTGTCGCTGTCTTTTTATACTTGATCCGTGTGACATACTATACCTCCTCCTTAAATGAATTAGTCCGTCTAAACTGCCATAAGGCAATACCGATAACCACGACAGATAATAAAATAGTTAAAGCAGCCGCTAGCGCGTACTGACTGTTTTGCATGGTTAATTTGTAGATCCATGACACCAAAATATCCGTTCCTCCCGCTGTAGAGCCTGGTACTGCGGGCCCACCTGCATTAAATAAGTATATAATATTAAAGTTATTAAAATTAAAGGTATATTGAGTGATAATAATTGGTGCCATTGCATAAAGAATCAACGGTAGTGTAATCGACTTAAATTTCTGAAACGCCGAAGCACCATCAATTGTAGCCGCCTCATACAAATCGTCAGGAATAGACTGCAACGTTCCCGTCGTGACGATAAAAATATAAGGGAAACCAAGCCAAGTCTGAATCATCAATAATGCTAGTCTAGTCCAATTAACACTTGTCAACCACGGAATTGACTTAATACCTAAAAAAGCCAAAATCGAGTTATTTATCGCACCAAAACTATCATTAAACATCCCAGCAAAGATTAAAATAGTCACAAATCCTGGCACGGCCCACGGCAATACTAAAATCGTCCGAAAAAACTTTTTAAAACGAAGCTCTTTTTGATGAACAACCACCGCCAAAAAAACACCAACTGACACTTGTAAGGTGGAGGCCACTAAAGTCCAAATAACCGTCCAGCCCAAAACATTGAAAAAGGTGGTTCGCCAAATATCGACAGTAAAAATCTTTTTAAACGTTGCCAAACCTACCCAATTAGCCAGATTAGCTGGCGCCGAATGATACAAATCATAATTAGTAAATGCCAAGCTAATACTAAACAATATCGGAAAAATAACCGAAAAAACAAGTAAAATAAACGCTGGGCTTGTAATTAAATAAGGGTACCCTTCTGTCAACAAAGCCTGATAGGTTTCTTTTATTGAACTAACTTGAAGCCCTTGGTCCCGTTGTTGACCATTTCGATAAGCATCCCTTAAGTTTAAGTAATAAAAAAATAAACCAAAACTGATCACAATCAATGCAATTAGCCCTTCAGCAAGCAAAAAAATCGAGTTATCACGAGGGACTTTCACCCCTAATGTCACAATTCCCCACAGCCCCATATTGATGATATCCTTAAAGACAATCACATACATCACAAAAAAGAAAAGAAATAGCAGTCCCTTTACCTTTTGTCGATTATAAATCTGACCGCCCCCTGGAATGAGTGACAATAACATGGCTTTTTTGGCATGCTCCGTTGATAGTTTACTACTCGTCTTATTCTCCATCCTTCTGTTCCTCGTTCTTTCTTAAAAGAATAGGCGGTTGTCAATAAACCGCCCTTTCTGCTTAATTTTCAGTTGCTTCAATGGCTGATTTAATTTGATCTACTGCTGAAGTCAACGCTTCTTTAGGTTTACCTTTACCTGTCGCTATTGTTTGTAAAGCAGCATCAACAGGCTTCCAAACAGAATTCATTGCCGTAATTCCTGGTGTTAATTCAGCATGTTGTGACTGAGTAGCGATTGCCATAGCTGTTTCGCTTTCCATCACAACTGGATCTTCCGAGAGAGCTTTAACAGCTGGAACTTCTTGAGTTTTTTCATATCTTACCTTGGAATTTTCTTCATTGGCAATAAACTCAACAAATTTTTGAGCCAACTCTGGCTCCTTACTATAAGAGCTGACATTATAACTCTTTACACCAATGAAAGAGCTCATTGGTTTGCCATTACTTAAGGTTGGTAGAGCCATTACGCCATAATCAATCCCCGCTTCTTTATAAGGCTCTATGTTCCATGGTCCAGAGATAACAGCCGCAGCTTTGCCTTCTGTAAACAACGAATCTAGTACGTTAATTCCCTGCTCGCCAATAAGTCCTGTCGGGAAAACTCCTGCTTCATAAAAAGATTGAATATACTCAGCTCCTTCTATTGCCCCTTTGTTAGCAAGTCCAATATCAGATGGGTCATAATTTCCTTTAGCATCCTGCTTAAATACATAACCACCATACCCACTCATAACCCCTTGGGCATAGTAAATTTGATCCCATAAAGCAAGTAGTCCATAACGATCTTTCGTCGTTACTTCCTTCGAATAAGCCAACCATTCATCTGTATTTTTAGGTAATTTGTCTTCCGTAATCAATGCCTTGTTGTAATACAAAATAGTTGTCTCAACTGCTTTTGGTAAACCATAAACTTTGTCGTCTACTACTTGAGAATTCATCGCTGACTCAGTATAAATATCTGTGATATCTTTTCCAACCGTCAACTCTTTCAACAGCCCCTCGGTCACAGATGTCCCAATCTGGTCGCCAGGAATCGTAATCACATCTGGCCCTGTCCCAGCAGGTCCATCTAAACGTAAATCTTCAATTTGTTTTCCATAGGCCTTTTCAACCACTTTTATCGTCACATCATTTTTTTCTTCAAACGCTTTAACAGCGTCTTTGATTCCCTCTGATTTACTTTGGTCTTCCCACACAAGTAAATCGTACTCCTTACTCGAGCCTTTTTTTGTCGCTGAATCGGCTTTTCCGCTACTATCTTCACTTGGCCCACATCCTGCTAGTCCTAAAACTAGCCCACTTAATAACAACAAACTTGAAATTTTTTTCATTTCCTTTTCCACCCTTCCATTTTTGAAACCGTTATCCATGAATACAGAATACACTATTAAAAATAGTTTGTAAATATATTTATCTAATTATATTTAATTTTTAGTAAATGTATTTCCTTTTAATTTTATTGATTATAATAGAAAACTGAAGGTTTAAAGATATTATTACACTTAAAATCAGTAAATTTATTTACTAAATCACCACACTGTACTATAATAAACTAAGCATAATACTGTGATGCAGATTAATAAAACTAACTAGGGGGCCATGTTGTGGTAACAATTAAGGAAATAGCGAAACAATCAGGCTATTCATCTTCTACCGTTTCAAGATTATTAAAAGATGATCCGACTTTATCTATTACGAATGAGACAAAACAAAAAATTCTTAAAACCGCGCTTAAGCTCGGTTATCAACGGGCAAAAATTCAGACAGTTATGGAAAAAGTGGCCTTACTTTTCTGGATTAGTGACCGAGAAGAGTTGGAAGATGTTTATTTCAAACAGATGAGACTTGCAATCGAAACTTACGGGCAACATAATAACATGGAAATCTGTCTTATTAGGCACGAAGACGGCTTAGCTGCTATTCCTAAAGATATTAACGGTTTTGTCGCAATTGGTGCCTACTCAACTAAGGAAGTTGCTTATCTTCATGACCTATGCCCTTATGGCGTTTTCGTTGATATGAATCCTGATCCAGATTTGTTCGATTCTGTTCAACCAGATACGAACCGGATTACGCAAAAAGCGATTGATTATTTTATTAGAAATGGCCACCAAAAAATCGGCTTTATTGGTGGAACCTATCATAATCCTAATACTGATAATGATGAGATGGACAATCGAGAAATTGCCTTTAGAGAATATATGACGAAAAAAAGGTTGTTAGATGATGCTTATATTTTTGGCGAAAAACATTTTTCAGTTCAAGATGGCTATGATGTCGCCACGCAAGCGATTCAACAACTAGCTGGAAAATTCCCCACTGCTTTTTTTGTCGCTTCTGATCCAATTGCTGTCGGAGTTCTCCAAGCATTAAACGAGCACAATATCTCTATCCCAACGGATGTTGCCATTATTAGTGTCAACAACATTGATGTCGCAAAGTATGTCTCTCCTCCTTTGACCACCTTTCACATTGATTTGGATGAATTATGTCGAACTGCGATTGACTTATTGGCAGACCAATTAATCTCTTTACGAGCAACAAAAAAACAAGTCTTTATCAGCTCAGAGTTAGTCATCCGCAAAAGCTTTGTTCCTATTGAAATCTAACTCAATAAAAATCACACGATTCCAGTAGTGCCCTCTAAAAATCTAACTTAGGGGGTTTTTATAATGGCAAAATATGATTCTCATTTAAAGAAATCAGTCGTTGAATCATATCAGAAAGGCGAAGGGGGATTCAAATAACTAGCTGATCAATTCGGTCTATCAGCTAAGTCAATAGTCGTGAAATGAGTAAAATCTGTCGAAAAATCACCAAACTTATTCTTCCCAATTCAAGCAAGATGTCATACACTATTATTTAACTAATGGTGAATCTTACCTAGATGTTGCTCTGAAATATGGACTGTCAGAAGGAATTCTACTTCAACACTGGCACCAAATATTTCTACGTCATAGCATTGAAGGTCTTTCACAGAAATCGAAAGGACAGCCTTCAATGACTAAGATGGTGAAATTTTATCTTATCGACTATCAAAAAAACCAAACGCAAAGGCCATTCTTGACGCCCAAAAAGAAGCGATTGACCAAACATCCAACTACCTTTATCGCCGAACCTTCCACTCTGATCAAGGCCGGGTTTAATTAATTCACATTTACACTCATTCAAAATAAAGAGTAAATGGAGCCTTAAGCGTGAGTTTTATTGGAAAATAAGTAAAAACCATGCTATAATAAAGACAATAAAAAGAGGACATGCGTCAACATGTCCCCTAAAAGTAACACCGTTAAAGACGGTAACAAGAATAATTATTTTATCGAAAAATAACCGACCTCGCAAAAGTGACGGTTATTTTTTTCGCTTTGTTTTAGCTCCTACTATAGCGGTCACAAGTTTAACAATTGCGGTAATTAAACCAACAACTGCCACTGTCACTGCTAGAATAGTCTCAAGCAAAAGGCTGGCTCCTTTCTCCAGATTTTGGTTGTACACCCATGCGCACCACCTCACTTTCAATTGAATCCCGCCACCGTCATTAACTTTTCTACTTCATCAATTATAACACAACATTCTTTCTCAAATACTCAAATCATACACCTGAAATTCAATAGTATCAATACTAATCCAGTATGTCTCCTAGGTACACCTAACCGTACATATTAACTTTTATAATTGTATTCCCTGATTTTCAATTTTCATTAGAATCGTTGGTTGCTTTTTTCAGCAAAAGTACAGTCCAAATTGCCGAACACCTTTAACACCTAAATTACCTCTTTTCCTTTGTCATTACCTCAAAATAAAGTGATAACTTCATGAAAAGGTTGAATCTCCGCTAATCCAATAGATTTAGAAGCTGCCTAATTAAACAATTAAGGATAGTTAGCTTCTTTCGAGGTAGTATCGTGATTAGACAACTCCTATCTCTTTGTGGTATAACAAGATAAATACCACTATGTCAAAACTCATTAACAACTAACTTCTATTAGATGAAATAGATTTTATTGAGTAGTTGAAATTGACCAACATGAGTCTCTTAGAATGGCTTTTTATAACATTTTTTTCTACTTTACAAATAAAAAGTAACGAAATAGCGGACAGGTTTGAAACAACCGGTCAATTGACTTATTTTTTATCTGAAAGGTAGCTATTATCAACTGTTATAAAGATTATTACGTTCCATAAGATAACATTATCCATCAAACCGATGTACGCTTTTAGCGTTTTGAACAGGTCGAGATTTTTTATTGCATAACAACCGTTCAATTTCGTGTCAAAATAAACCTGTAGTCAATAGAATAACAGATTTTCGCTTTTATTTTAATTCGATGTAACGAAATAACGGGCAGGTTTGAAACAACCGCTTAATTGACTTATTTCCATCTGAAAGGTAGCTATTATCAACAGTTGTAAAGATTATTACGTTCCATAAGATAACATTATCCGTCGAACCGATGTACGCTTTTAGCGTTTTGAACAGGTCGAGATTTTTCTGTTGAATAACAACTGTTCAGTTCAGTGTCAAAATAAACCCGTAGTCAATAGAATAACAGATTTTCGCTTTTATTTTAACTCGATGTAACGAAATAACGGGCAGGTTTGAAACAACCGGTCAATTGACTAATTTTTATCTGAAAGGTAGCTATTATCAACTGTTATAAAGATTATTACGTTCCATAAGATAACATAATGCATCGAACCGATGTACGCTTTTAGCGTTTTAAACAGGTTGAGATTTTTCTGTTGAATAACACTTTTGACCCTTTGTTGCACCAAGTCAAAATAAATAATCACTCAGTATAGAGACTACCTCTGAATGAGTCACTAACCCACTATGGGTGGCCTCTTTCCCATTAACAATAATAGCTTGATAATCTGCTGTCCCATAACTATAAATTTTTTCACCCATCGTTGCACTACTGAGTGGCACAATACCATCTCCATCTTGCTCCGATCTTCCTGCAATGGCTCTCACACTATCAATAGTTGGTAACTCCTTGGATTTTTTAATCATCTCGGTTAATTCTGCAGTCAGCGAAGACGTCTCCACCACTCCATTAAAAGGTGTGCCAATTGTCATCAATTTAGTTAACTTAGGATCACTCTCTTGATAATAGTCTTCCAAATAACTTGTCATGACTAACCCACCATTAGAATGGCCTACCGCTTGATAGGTAGAAAATTGATACCTCTCGTTTATTTTTACTAGAACCTGTTGAAACCACTCCCCTTGTAAATCCACGGCCTCTTCACTGTTGTCCTCAAAACCTATGACAATAAGTGGTGACCTTTCTTGCTCACTCAATTTGCCACTCACATTTATCTCACCCGTTTTCTCAACGTAAACCTTCAATACATTCTGGTTGTCTACGCCCAATGCTCTTAATTCTGAAATTAGCGAATCAAATCGCTTATTTGTTGCATTCGTTCCCGGTATGAAAATAGTGGGAGTGTTAATCTTAGTTGCTTTGGAACTCGTTGCTAATACATGATGAGCAAGTGTCATTGAACTAACAATTAGGCCTATCCCCATTACTCGTAGTATCACTTGAAATAATCGCTTCAGCTCTATCATCCATTATCTTCCCTTCTACTGGCTTTATCCGTTTGTAGAAGAATAACTCGATGACCTTAAACTTAACTTAAATGAATGATAATAAAACAGAGTGGACAAAAGTCTCACTCTGCTTTTATTTACTCGCAATTAAAATAACCGACATACTTCCCGTTCTTGTCTCTCGCAGTTCTTCTATCTTCAATCCGTGTTCTTTCATAATTAATTCGTATGCTTCCGCTGACCATAAGCGATAGTTCACCATCTGCATTGCCAACTTAGTTACAATCGAAACAAATTGTTGCTCCTTAAAGGTGGGAATTTGAGCAATCAGTTGGCCGCCACTTTTCAAAACACGCACACACTGCTCAATAATAGCGTCTATATTCGATACCTCATGTAAAACATTCATTGCAACGATGACGTCAAAACGTTCCGCGCTAAACTCCCAGTTATCCTCCCCTTGAACAGAAAAAATAATAGATGGCGAGCTTGCTGTTTCTTTAGCTTTAATAATTAATTCCTCAGACGCATCACACACGTCTAACGACTGACAGCCTGACTCTAATTGAACTGCCAGCTCAGCATTACTTGCACCGAGGACTAACACGCTTGAATCTGGTGTTACCTGCTCCTTAACCGCCTTAAAATATACAGGATCGATAACTGATGTCTCTTTTTTCCCCATGATGCGACTAAAAAAACTCCCTGCCATATCATCACCTTCTTTTGTCGATTAATAATTAAACCATTCTTATCTTAATTATATGCTACTCTCACTAAAAATGATAATGTAAACACAAAAGAAGAAGGAGCTGCAACTTTTGCCACAGCTTCTTCTTCATCACACATTTATTCTGATCGTAAGGCCTCAACTGGATCTTTCTTCGCTGCCATCCGTGCTGGAATACTACCCCCAATTAATGTCAGTACCACACTAATAAGAACTAAGGACAACGCGTGTAACGGTTGAAGTTGGGCAATATTAGCCAAGCCTGTCAAATCTTCTAAGACAATATTAGTCGGAATCGTTAATAAATAGGCAATGAGGATTCCCAAAAAGCCAGAGAAAGCCCCAATAATTAAGGTCTCAGCATTAAAGACGCGGGTAATATCTTTCTTGCGAGCACCTAGAGCACGTAAAACGCCAATTTCCTTCGTTCTTTCAAGTACCGAAATATAAGTAATGATCCCTACCATTATCAATGATACTACCAGTGAAATCGAAGCAAAGGCAATCAATACCATCGTAATAGCATCCATTATCCCTCCCGTCATTTCAGTCATTGAGCTAGCTAAATCCGAATAAACAATCGTATCTTTTGTTTCTTTTCCTTTATTATAATCATCTAAATAATCAATGATTTTATCTTTAGATTCAAAGTCAACTGGGTAAATATAAATCATCATCGGCGTAGAATCCCCACCTAGATAAGTCACAAAGGTTTCCTTTTCATCTGCTTTAAACGGCTCCATCGTCATAACATTAGTATCAGAGTCCCTTTGAGCTTTTACAATATCAGACTCTTTTTCCTTCGCTAAAATCAAATCAACCAAAGCGTCGCTATAGGCAATGCCATTAGCTAAAATAGCTACTTGAACGTCTTCTTTTTGACGAACAACTGCCGAAATTTTGACGGCCGTATTGGTCGTTGCCTCATAAACCTTATCCAAGTCCTGAACAGGCATAAAATTCCCCATATCAGATTTTTCATAAAAATCATTGTTGCTAACTAATTTTAATTCAGTTCCAACAATATCAGAAAATTTAAGCAACTTAACCTTTTCTGTATCAAAACCTAAGTTCTTCATTGTTTCTATATCAACTCGGTTTTTATTGTCGACAACCAAGACCATCTCAGTTTCATCTTTTGGATAATTTCCCTCAAGAATATCATAATTTTTTTTGAGATAATCGCTTCCTTTTCCATCAATTGACACAGGGTACGAAGACAAGCCGACACCGCTCATACTAGAAATCCCACCTGCTGAACCAGAACTGGCCATCCCTGAAATTCCAATATTAACCGATACAGGGGTCACCTTATCGTCTACTTTACGTAATAAATTCATCCCAACCATTCGCGTAAAGCCGATACTTCTGACTAAATCTGGATTGACCTCTTCAAGATAATCCACATACTCTTCTGTAATATTATTAGTATGAGTCACGTTGCTGTCTTCTGGGTTATATAAAAAAACTTCGTCTGACTTAACAAACTCCTTTTTTGCCATCGGTCCTTGAGATTGCATTTCCTTCATAGCCTCTTCATCCATGTTGACCGCTTGCCGTGACACTGTAATTGGAAACTCTGATAACGCATCGCTCTGAAACTCATCAATCTGAATTTGAAAACCAGAAGACAAACTTAAAATTAGGGCAATACCAATAATCCCAATACTTGCTGCGAAAGCTGTCAGCCCTGTTCGCCATTTTTTTGTGGCAATATTTTTTCCAGATAATTTCAACGCTGTCAGATAGTTCATACTGGTCCGCTTCAGTTGATAGTCATTATTAGTTGTCGTTTCAATATAAGGATTACTGTCCTTTTCTATATGGCCATCTTTAAAATTAACAATTCGGTCGGCGTATTGCTCCGCCAACTCTGGGTTATGAGTCACCATGATGACTAGTTTATCATCGGCTATTTCTTTAATTAAATCCATTATTTGTTCACTAGTAGTAGAATCCAAAGCTCCTGTCGGCTCATCAGCTAAAATAATATCAGGATCATTAGCCAACGCCCGGGCAATCGCCACTCGCTGCATCTGTCCACCAGATAATTGATTGGGCTTCTTGTGTAAATGCTCCTTTAATCCCACTCGTTCCAAAACTTGAGCTGCCCGTTGTTTCTTTTCCGCACTGCCAACACCACTCAGCGTCATGCCCATTTCAACGTTATCCAAAATGCTTAGATGAGTAATTAAGTTATAGCTTTGAAAAACAAACCCGACACTATTATTGCGATAAGCATCCCATTCGCCATCTTTAAATTGCTTGGTCGATTTTCCATTGATAACCAAATCCCCACTATCGTATTGATCCAATCCACCAATAATATTTAATAGCGTGGTTTTACCCGAACCACTTTGCCCAAGAATCGCCACAAATTCATTTTCTCTAAAATTGACACTCACACCATTTAGAGCTATCTGGGTAAAATCTCCCGTCGTATAACTCTTTTTGACATCCGTTAATTGTAACATCCTCTTCCTCCATTCATTTTGGTGATAGACAAATCTCAAAATCTGTCACGCTCTGTCCTCATCATTTCCAAAAGCTCTCGCAACTATAACATAGGAATGTGTCTTCATTATGAACACGCAGATTGCTTTTTTTAGAACGGATCTTGTGCTATAGTATAGTCAATAATTAGACAAGAAGGTGAGATAGATAGCCACAATATTAGTCGCAGAAGATGAAAAAAACATCCAAAAGCTCTATGTAAGATTACTCAAACAAGCAAATTTCCAGTCTGAAACAGCCGCTAATGGGTTAGAAGCATTAGCAATTATTGAAGAAAAGCAAATTGATTTATTAATTTTAGATGTTATGATGCCTGAGATGAATGGTTTTGAAGTAATAGACATGGTTCGACGATGGAATCCTGATTTACCTATTATGATGGTGACGGCCAAAGAGGCTGTGGCAGATAAAAAACGCGGCTTCCTCTCTGGTGCTGATGACTATCTTGTCAAACCAGTTGATGAAACTGAATTTATTCTTCGGGTTCAAGCTTTATTGCGACGTTCTAAAATCTATAGTGAAAAACGCTTAGTCATTAATCAAACGACACTCAACTCAGATGCTTTTACGATCGACGTCAATGGCAACACCTCCGAATTACCAAAAAAAGAATTCATGTTACTTTTCAAGCTGCTCTCATATCCCAACAAAATATTCACGCGACAGCAATTAATGGATGAATTGTGGGAACGAGATAGCGAAACAGATGAACGAACGATTGATACCCATATTAAAAAACTAAGGAAAAAAATAGCTGAAAATCCTGATTTTTATATTGTTACCGTTAGAGGTCTGGGCTACAAGGCGGTGAAAAAGTGAAGCGTATTTGGACTCTTCGTTGGCATTTTGTTGCCAGTACGATGTTTATCATGCTTTTAGCCGGTATTATTTCCGTTATTCTTTTCGTTATTCTAAGCAAGCTAAGCTTACCTGGTTTTAATAGTTCACCGCTAATTCGACTAATCAGTCTTAGCCTCGCCAGCTTTATCATTGGTACCGTTTTGTCTATCGCAGTTAGTAACAGCTTATTGAAAACGTCTCAACAGCTTATTAAAGGCACCCAACAAATTGCCAAGGGAGACTATAAAGTAAAAATCCCCCTCGCGAATCGTCAGCAAACTGAAATCAATGAATTAATTGGAAACTTCAATAAAATGGCCCAAGCCCTTGATAATGTGGAGCTCATTCACAATGATTTTATCAACAATTTTTCTCACGAATTTAAAACGCCAATTGTCTCAATCAAAGGGTTTGCCAAACAGCTTCAAGATTCCTCCTTATCTGAAGAAGAGCAACAAGAGTCTATCCAAATCATAATTAACGAGTCGGAACGCCTAGCACGCTTATCTTCTAATATACTGCAGCTGTCTAATTTAGAAAATCACGAAATTGTCAACTTACAAATGACCTCTTATCGATTAGACGAACAGCTACGTCATTGCCTGCTACTTTTACAGCAAGAATGGGAAGAAAAAGACTTATCCTTAGAGCTAAGCTTGGAGCCACTTACATTCTTTGGTGATCAAGAAATGATGACTTCCTTATGGCTCAACCTTTTAAGTAATGCCGTTAAATTTAATCGGCCGAGGGGATCTCTAACTGTCAAGTGTTACCGAGTAGGCGATCAGCTGAAAGTAAAAATAAGTGACACTGGTATCGGCATGGAAGATCACGTCAGACAGCATGTCTTTGACAAATTCTATCAAGGCGACCCTGCTCATCAAGAAATTGGCAGCGGATTGGGGCTCGCTATAGCCCAAAAAATTACGGTCCTTCATCAAGGAAAAATTAGTGTCAGGTCAACCATTAACACAGGAACAACGTTTACCTTAAAATTTGACGATCATCCCTTAGCTCACACTTAGATATGAGAGTGCGATAATTTCATATTTTTCGAACTTTCATTTTGTTTTCACGGGATTTTCATATCGACAGTGTATTGTATTAGGATGGAAAGGAGTGTTATGTGTATGAAACAAACGGTCTTTTTAGTTAGTCTCAATATCCAATCTAACCCTGTTGAAAAGTTAGCTAAGTTCAAAGAACTCGCTAAACAACAACAGTGGGTAGGAAAAAATTTGTTCGATACCTCTATAATCATTAAATGCTCAATCGAAGTTGACGATCTTCTAGAAATATTGCAAACCTTTATTTTTGATGAAGGGGACTATTTATTTATTTCTGAATTAACTAGTAATTACATAGGTTATCTACCAGAAGAAAAATGGAAAAGAATTAATCACGATATTTTTGGTTAATCACTGACTATTAGGATAGCCCATACACCAAACTCCAATTAAACAGTCTAGACCATGTGATAAGGTTCTTCCTTGCCACACGCTCAAAACTGACTCACTTTCCGATTTAGTAGCGTTAAACTTATGTCGTGAAGGGAGAAAAATGATCGATTATCAAATCACACATATTAGACGGCGAAGTCATAATCGCGAATCGACTGAAAGCATTTGCGAAGTTCAACTAAGTAATGGGGATACGCTCACTATAGCTACCTTAATCAGCTACATCGATATGGGGTTTAGCTATTATTATCGTGACCATCATAATCATATCATCACAATTGAATCCTTTCACCCCTTTTACAAACAATCCTTTGTTCGTTCAAGTAGCCATTTAGGTGTGATTGATTGCTTATTACTCTTACCAACTTTTTAATAAGCCAAAAAAACTCAGAATGTTCGACAGTCTAAGCACTGTCAAAATATTCTGAGTTTCTTAGTTTAGGAACTATTCAGCTAAATACATCGTTTTATACTCAAAACGGGGGCCAACATTGTGGAAAATCAATTCTTGCAGCTTCGGATTACGTAAATAAGTTGGTGCACTAAAGTAAATGGGAGTAATTCCTTGATCATCCATTAATGTCTTTTCTGCATCCAATAAATCTTGCCAACGTTTGTCTGCATCGAGAGCATCTTCATTATTTGCCTTTTTCAAGAAATTATCATAAGCTTCACTTTTATACTTGCCCCAATTATACGAAACATCTGATTGGAATAACTGGAACAAACTACTTGGATCTGGATAATCAGCTCCCCAGCTTACAAGGTACAAATCAAATTCTTGGTTGGAAGCATTTTTCATAAATACTGACACTGGATAGACAGCTGGCTCCATCTTTGCGCCAGCAAGATTATCTGCAAAAAGACCTTGTAAGTATTCAGATACTTTTTTCATGTCCTCATTTTCAAAGGTAATCAATTGAATTGGCACCTCTGCATCGGCATCTAACCCAACCTCTTTTTTACCTTCTAACCACAATTTCTTCGCTTCTTCCACATCTGTTTTCAAATGATTGCCACTCGCTTGAGAGAACTCTTCTTTGGTGTCTGGATTGACAAATAAATCGTTAAAAATTAAACCTGTCGCCGGCTTAACACCATTTCCTAAGACACTATTAGCAATACTATCTCGGTCAATTAATAATGAAATAGCTTGGCGTATTTTTTTATTTTGATACAATTTTTTTGTTTGATTGTAACCTAAAAAAATAGTTTGAGCAGGCTTTTCAGCTACAAAAGCTGGATCATCTATTTTACTCTTAGCGTATTCACCAGAAATACTGACATCATCCGCTTCACCACTTTCAAACAGACTCACATTAGTCGCTGTTTCTTTTACCACTTCAACATTAATCGTCTCCATCTTAACAGCAGAAGCATCCCAATAATCAGAATTTTTTTGATAGGTCCAGTTACTTCCTATTCCCGGGCCATCAAAGTTTGTCATTGTAAATGGACCGTTATAAATTGCATGGTCACTGTCTGAGGCAAACTTTTCACCTTGCTTCGATACGTAAGCTTCATTTAATGGGAAATAGGCAGGAATCGCCAACATCATCGTAAAATGAGGCGTTGGTTTTGTCAATTTGATTGTCAAGACATCCCCCTCAGCAGATACACCAAGCTCTTTTTTGTCCTTGTCTCCTTTAATAATTTCATCTGCATTAAGAATACTCGTGTACAGGTAAGTATTTTCGGCCGCCACAGCTCGCTTCCAAGCAAAAACGTAATCTGCGGCTGTTACTGCATCACCATTAGACCATTTAGCATTTTTTCTTACTTTTATGGTATATTCTAGGCCATCCTCACTGATTTCGGGTAAGTCTTCCGCACCAGCTGGCTCTGGTTGGTTCCCCTCGCCTAAGCGATATAACCCTTCATAAATATTATTTAACGCAATGTTACTATTGGCATCCACGGTGTTAGCCGGATCAATCGAGTTTAACTCTTGTGTGACATTTATCGTTGCAACCTGTGAAGTTTCTGCTTTTTTTGACGGATCAGGCGACTTCGATGTCTCTTTTCCACCTGAACATGCACTTAATAATGCTACTGTAAAAAACGACAAAACAATCAATCTAGCTCTCTTTTTCATGAGTCTCTCCTTCTGGTTTCCACTTTTTGAATGAGGGTATTCTTTCATTTAACTGATTGCTCACTTTTTCACTATTATGATCAAAAAAGAAATAATCCTCTTAAATCTAATATCCCTTAAACAAACGACAATTAACTGCTTATTGATAACCATAACTCATTTAAAGTTTAACACGAATTAGGCTTATCTTCTATCGTTAACTCTCTTCTTTTATGATTAAACACGATTTAATTAGATTTGGACACTTTCGACTTAGCTAACTATCAATAATAAAATAGGGCTAATAATGTTTCAACTAAAAGGAGATTGGCCAATGACTAACTGTATCTTTTGCCACAGAATCACACCCGAAACAAAGTTATTAGAAACTCCCCACTTTTTCTTGATTCTAGATCATCAACCTATTCAGACAGGTCACCTATTATTGATATCAAAGGAACATGTAAAAACGATGACTGACTTACCTGATGAACACCTTTTCGAACTGGTTTAATTAGAAAAAAAGATCATTTTCTTATTAGAGCAACAACTAGATATTGAAGGTATAACAGTTGTTCAAAACAATGGGAAATTAATGAACGAGGGAACTCATTTCCATCTTCATTTAATACCAAGGTATCAACAAGATGCTTTTTGGGATAACCATTCAGTCACACCCCATCCTCTTGATATTGAGTTGCTGAAAAAATTAGTATCAAGCCTTTCAACACAAACTTAAAAAGAACCACTTCCATCTCGCCCCCGATGTTCGTTTGTTAATTAACCACATCGGGAAGGATAAAGGTACCTTCTTCTTTCTCCTGACTGTCATTTTATTGTCAAAAAAACTCTTGATTAAAGTCGATTAGACCTTAATCAAGAGTATCTAGTTATTATTTAATGCTTTCTTGCGTATATTTGTACGCAGTTCCTAAAGAGATGTTACATTCTTCAGCAATTTGACGTAACGTATACTTATTGTTGTGGTACAAGAATTGAACACGTTCAACCGTTTCTTCAGAAATTCTTGGGCGACCGCCAATACGTCCATTACGACGAGCTTCTTCCAAACCACGAGACGTTCTTTCACGAATAATCGCTTTTTCCATTTGAGCCATGTTAATAATCATCGCTGTAAACACATTGTTATCTAACTCTTTTAAGGCTTCTTCTTTTTCTAAAACGATTAACTCGATTCCTTTTTCATCTAGCTCAGTCACAAAATCAGCTAATTGGATCACTGATTTACCTAAACATACTAGTTCAAATACAATTAATTTATCGCCAGCTTCCATTGTTTCAACAGTTGCTTCTAATTCCATATGTGGATGAGTGGTTGTTTTTTGGTCGTCAGTTTCTAAAACAATACGGTCACACCCATATTTCCCTAAACCTTCTAATTGAGATGATAAGTAACCTTGGTCTTCACTCTTATATGCATATCCGATCGTTGTCATAATAACTTCCTCCTATTAATTTAATAATTAGCGTTTTTTATAAAGATTCTTCTTTAGTAGCTCTTCTACACTTATTAGTATATGCATTATCCAACATCATTACTACATCAAGCTTTGCACATGTTTATGTAATATCTGAAAATACTGACCCTTAAATAAACAAAAAGCCTGTACTACGGGCTTTTTGTTATTTAATGTCAATTTTTACATATCTATATGCAACTATTAAATACTCGTATTTTATAAAACAATTATGACTTTTTGATTCGCTTTTCCCCACTAATTAAGCAGCAACTTACTCTTAAAAGGGAAGTTAAACAGATTGACTCAAATTAGCAATTATTAATATCTCGACCTAAAATCGATCCGCTAATCAAAACGATTAAAATTGAATTATTTCAATATATAAAAGGTGTTATTAAATAACGACTCTCATCTATTAGCTCTTCTCAAAATGACACTTAATTATTCTTCATCCTTTTATCCTCACCTATGAGAAACGTTGCTTTAATCAAAAAGTAGAGGGGGACAAAAGTCCTCCCTCTACTGATTTCAACACTATTAGGTGAAACACACACACTTAAAATTTAACTAAAGTAATTCGTTTCTTCTATTTATAAGCCTAATAACCACCGCTCGCTTGATTACCTTCATACGCACCAATTGCACTACTTGCACCTATTCGATCTACGCCCGCTTCAACAAAGGCCTCGAAATCTGCTTTGCTCCTAATCCCACCTGAGGCCTTAATTTTCACATGATCACTCAAGCATTCTTTGAAAAGTGCAATATCTGCTAAATCAGCACCAGCATCAGAAAAACTAGTCGACGTTTTGATAAAATCAGCACCAGAATCACTAACAATTTTACATAATGATATTTTTTCTTCTTTTGTTAGATAGCTAGTTTCGATGATTACTTTAAGAATGTGAGATCCAATAGCTTCTTTGATCTGTTCAATCTCATGTTGAACCTTAGTAAATTCCTTACTTTTAACAGCTGATACATTGATAACCATATCAATTTCATCTGCTCCGTCTTCAACGGCTTGCTTAGCTTCAGCCACTTTGGCAGCAGTTGCCGCGTAACCTAAAGGAAAGCCAATCACTGTTGTAATCGTTAATTTCTCACCAAACTTAGATGCCATATCTTTGACATAGCACGGTGGAATACACGCTGACGCTGTTTGATAGGTAACACTTTCTTGGCAAATTCTTTCTACATCAGCTCTCGTTGCAGTTGGAGAAAGGATCGTATGATCCACTTTACTTAAAACCTCATTTTTAGTCATTAGAGCACCTCTTTGTTATTTTTTTATAACATTTGTTAAATCAATACTAACATTTCAACTCGAAACAGTCAATTATGATCAAATTAATCACAAAACTCCTTTATCAACTGCTATAATGAAATAAAGCCCCGTCGCTAATCCAAAGGAGTAAATATTATATGAAGAAAAAAATGAGACAAGAAAAAATCTATCATTATATCAAGCAAACAGGTGAAGTTTCTGTAAAGAAATTGGCCCAACTACTCGCTGTCTCTGAAATGACCATTCGTCGTGACCTACTAGACTTAGAAACTTTCCATGAAACAGAACCTCAAAAAAAAAGTCAAACAGATTACGATTTACTAACCGCTTTAAAGAAAGAACATCAAAAAAAGTTTCGAATTGGGGAGAAAGCAGCCTCTTTAATTGATGATCATGAAACAATTATCATTGATACTGGCAGCACAACCTCAAAAATTATTCCCTATTTAGACTCGGATAAACAGCCGACAATCTTAACTTTTAACTCGCATATCTTGGCCGAGCTACTCACTAACAGTCAGATCGAATTAAAATTCTGTGGCGGAAATTATCACCCCGAAACAGGTATGTTTGAATCGACTGAGGGGATTAATTTTCTGAAACAACATCGCGCAACCAAATACTTTGCTTCCGCTTCTGGTATTCATGAAACATTAGGTGTCACCTGCATCAATACTTATGAAACGGCCATCAAACAAGCCAGTATTGATAGTTCTTTAGAAATTATCTTAATGGTTGATTCTAGCAAGTTTGGTATTTTATCCCCTGCTGTTTTCTGCAACCTGTCCCAAATACACACAATTATTACAGACAAAAATATCTCAAATCAATGGCTCTCCTCACTTGAAAAACAAGGTATTACTGTCCACATCGTTTAAACTTAATAGGTAGACTTAAAACGCCCGAAACCATTGGTTTACCTACCTATTATCGTACTGATCACCAATCACAAGAAAGCGTTCTTTATTTAAGATATGCTATAATTAGGGCACATAATATAAATGATGAGGTGAGAAAATGACAGAATATTCAAGGCTTGAACAAATACAGCAGATCAAGGAATGGAATGAACTATATGAAACACTACTATTAGGTGTTATTTTCGGTGAAATTGAAACGAAAAACACGACCGTCACAACAACGAATGTCCAATTAGATTTCAGTGGTGTCGCCCTTGCCAGCCTGCCTCATGCTAAAAATTTGTTAACTTTTCCAACCATACCACCAAGTTCGTTCAAAGTAGTCTATGAAAACCCCATAATAGCTGATTTTATTCGCAGTTTATTTCCAACGCTGACGATAGATTTTGAGAAAGTCGTCACTCATCTCGGTCACGAAATACTGATTGATCAATCTAACCTCAATGATCATCCCTGGCTAAACGCCATTGCCAGCGGCATCAACGAAATGTCTCTCAATTTCGTTCATATTCGCGTTTTCATTATTTTGAATTAATTGGAGGAATAATCAATGACAAGCACTCAAAAAAAATGCCCTATTTGTTCAACACCAATGGCTTCAGCCGTTTTACTTAAACATATTGAACCTGAGATAAAAGCACTGATTCTGGCCGACTATCCTGATTTGACAGATCATGCAGAAATCTGCTTTTCCCATGTAATGGACTATCGTTTAGCCAATATTCAAAGTAAAATAAAAAGTGATTCTGACGATATGGCAGCTATTAATAAATCTGTTATTCAAAGTATTCAATCTGGAACACCTATTTCGACCAATACCAATAATGCAATCGATGAGCATTTAACAGCTGGTCAAAAAACGGCTGACGCGATTGCCAAGTTTGGTGGGAGTTGGCCATTCATTTTTACCTTTATTGGGGTCCTCATCGTTTGGATAACCATTAACGCCATTTCTCTGTTTGCCAAACCCTTCGACCCTTACCCTTTTATCTTACTTAATCTAGTTCTTTCTTGTTTAGCCGCCGTCCAAGCCCCAGTCATTATGATGAGTCAAAATCGCCAAGGGGATCGTGACCGCATGCAAACAGCTAATGACTATCAAACAAATCTAAAAGCAGAAATCGAAATCCGCTTACTCCATCAGAAAATGGATCATCTCCTTAATAACGAATGGCAACATTTAGTTGAAATTCAGACTATTCAACTCTCTTTATTAGAGGAATTACAAAAACAGCTTGATGACCTCAAAGCATCCCCTTCTAATAATTCAACCATCAAAAACAACTGATAAAAATGGAGCTGCGATTTATATCACAGCTCCATTTTCCTATCATTAGTCAAATCACTTCAGATAATTGTTTCTTTTTAGTCATTGATGCTAGCTGGTCTTGAATTTTCTTTTTGAAAATAAAGCTAATAACTAATTAACGCCCTAAAATAGTTCATTATTATTTGAGATTTATCAGACTCCCCTCTGCAATAGATAGCCAAATCAAATAGTTGACTTTATGACAAATTCTATATGATAATTGGGAGTTGAAAACAGCCAGTAATTGTTTCTTCATCATTGGCTATGGAAAGGAAGTAACACACTACATGAATCTCCCAAATGCTTTAGTTTCAGCTTTCGAGGCTGGCTACCGTGAATTTAGTTGGGTCACAAAACTCCCTCATATATCTGAGCCCTTGACGCTTTTTCGAAAAAGTCAAACTCATTATCAAGGCCAACGTTTTTATTGGCAACCCCCCTCTCAGGATCTCATTTTAATTGGTTGCGGTGAGTATGACAGCTTGATTCCCAGTTCATTATCCGCTCAAGAAATGACCGTTTGGGTCAATCAAAAACAAGGAGCTATCTATCATAATCACACTCTTTATGGCACAGGCGCTGTATTATTTGGCGGACTTCCTTTTAATGATAACCACTCGGCACCAGAGATTTGGGGAGAACTGGATCATGGGCTCTTTTATCTCCCAGCTCTTCTTGTTAGTTATCTTGGTGAAGAGACCTATTTGACAATTACTTTCGCCGCGACTTCCTTACAGGAACTAAAAAATAACTGGTTTGAAAGACAAGAACAACTTAATAAGTGGCTTAAGGCAGTCCCTATCGACCAATCAGAGGGCCCAATTGACACAACCGAAATAGCTGTCGACAGTTGGCTTGGTATAGTAGATAAAACAGTTGACGCGATAAAAAAAGACGCTTCGTTACAAAAAGTAGTTCTTGCTCGGCAACTAAAAGTATCCAGCCAAAAGGCTTGGCAAGTAGAGATGATTTTACAACGTCTAATCGAGCAACAACCCGATACCTATGTCTACATCTTAGAACGACATGATTCCTTGTTCATTGGCGCTAGTCCTGAAAGACTACTCCAAAGCACTAAAACAGAGTACATTACAGCTTGTATTGCAGGTTCAATCGCTCGAGGCAAAACTGCTCAAGAAGATTATCGCTTGGGTCAAGACTTGCTTAATGATCTAAAAAATCAACATGAACATCAAATCGTAGTGGATCAAATTGCCACAGACTTTCAGACGATGATTGCTAATGAATTACTGATTCAGCCAGCTAGTCTTTTAAAAAATCGTGACATACAGCATCTTCATGTGCCTTTACGTGGTCAACGAAAAGCTGCTTCGACACTTTTAGCTGGTGTCAAAAAACTTCATCCAACTCCTGCTCTAGGCGGTCAACCACAAGCGTTAGCGCGAGAATTCATCGCAAATCATGAGCCTCTTGGACGAGGAATGTACGGAGCACCTATCGGTTGGGTCTCCTTACAAGATGATCAGGGGGAGTTTGCTGTTGGGATTCGCTCAGCAGTATTAACAAAGAAAACCGGTTATTTGTATGCCGGGTGTGGCATTGTTACTAATTCGATCGCTGAATTAGAACGACACGAAACAGCTATTAAATTTCAGCCCATCTTGCGGGCACTAGGAGGAATCTAAGATGTCTCATCAACGAACAATGACTGTGTATTTACAACATTTTGTCCAAGGTCTTATTGCAAGTCAACTTGAGACAGTAGTCATCAGTCCTGGATCACGTTCCACCCCTTTAGCTTTATTGCTACATAGAGAAACAGCCATCAAAACTTATATTGCAGTCGATGAACGTTCTGCTGCTTTTTTTGCTTTAGGTTTAAGTAAAACCCAAGGTAAGCCTGTCGCTCTCCTTTGTACCTCTGGAACTGCGGCCGCTAACTATTATCCAGCGATTTGTGAGGCTCAGGAAAGTCATGTACCATTGGTTGTTTTGACCACCGATCGGCCTCATGAACTACGTCAGGTCGGCGCTCCCCAAACAATGGATCAACTGAATTTATTTCAAGGGCATGTTAAGCAGTTTATTGAAATGGCCTTACCAGAGGAGACTCCAACTTTACTAAATTATGCTTATTGGCAAAGCGTTCGGTCAGTTCAAACAGCTAATCAAGTCCCAGCTGGCCCTGTCCATTTGAATTTCCCTTTAAGAGAACCTCTATTACCTGATTTAGCTCTTAAAGTGACACCTCCTCAAGGGAAACAAGTCCTTCAAGGTCGGCAACAACTGTCTCAAACTGATGTCGGGCAGCTAATCTCCTCCTGGTCTAATAAAAAAGGCGTCATCCTTGTCGGCGGCAGTCACACTAACAATGAAGCAGAGTCTTTTATTCGCTTGGCAGAGGCTCTTAATTGGCCCCTTTTAAGCGATCCATTGGCTAATATCATGACAAGTGGCTCTAATAGTTCAAGCATTATGGCTCATAGCGATTTATTCATTCAAGAACTACCTAACTGTCGACCAGAAATAATCGTTCAATTTGGTCCTTTGCTACTTTCAAAAAATATTATGAATTGGCTCTCTGATCTGAACCCAATTCAGACAGAGTGTTACTTTATCGACGAGACTGGCCAGTGGCTAGAACCACTTAAACAAGCTCAAACCATTATCCAAGCAGATGAACAAGTCCTGATCCACTCTCTATTATCTCATCCTGCCCTGATGCCTTGCTCTAAGGAATGGCTTGATTCTTGGAACATCTTCCAAGAATTAGTCGACACTTTGATCCTAGAAGACCTGCAATCTGCTGAACTAAACGAGGCCACTGCAAGTCTAGCCGTTCATCAAGCTATGGACGAAGATGGTCAATTGTTTGTCTCAAATAGCATGCCAATTCGCTATTTAGACCGCTATATGACCAAGCGTGACACCTCTTACACACTTTACGGCAATCGAGGCATTAACGGAATTGATGGAATAATCTCAACTGCACTCGGCATGACTGCGAGTCACCCAGAGCGGCAAAATGTGTTATTAGTGGGGGACTTAACACTCTACCACGATATGAACGGCTTACTGCTGGCTAAAAAATATGAGTTGCCTTTAACTATTGTCCTGCTTAACAATAATGGTGGTGGCATCTTTTCATTTCTATCGCAAAATCAATTGGACGAAGCAGATTTTGAACCCCTTTTCGGCACGCCATTGGAAATGGATTTCTCATTAGTAGCCCAACTTTATGAAGGGCACTATCGCTCCGTTACAAGCTTAAGTCAGCTTAAACAGTTATTAGCAACACCAACGAGTGGCTTGCGAGTCCTAGAAATACAAACAAAGCGTGACGATAATGTCAAAGAGTTGCAGCGCGTAACAGCTAGAATCAAACAAGTCTTTGGTAATCTCAATGAAGCGTGAGATTAGAGGGGTAAGCTATTATTACAATTGGCTCACTGACTACCATCCTGAGCTACCAACGCTGGTTTGTCTCCACGGCTTCACTGGAACAAATGAGACCTTTAAAGGTTTAGCCGCTTATCTATCAGAGTTTAATCTCTTAGGCATTGATTTAATCGGACATGGTCAAACGGATAGCTTCGTCCATCCTTACCGTTATCAGATGACCTCCTTAACTTCAGATATCAAATTACTGACTGAAGCACTTAACCTAACTCACTTTGGACTGTTAGGCTACTCGATGGGAGCTCGTGTTGCATTAAGCTTCACTCTGACTTATCCAGACTCAGTCAGCCATTTATTACTAGAAAGTGGCTCACCTGGCCTAACTACAGCCACCGATCGCCAGGCACGCCGAAATAGTGATCGCCATCTAGCACAGCGACTCTTAGCTGAACCACTTGTGGATTTCGTCAATAACTGGGAACAGCTCCCTTTATTTGCCAGTCAACAGCGTTTAGCCAAACAGCAACAACACATCATTAGACAGGAAAGACTCAGTCAAACCTCTTTTGGCTTAGCTGCCAGCCTCTGGGGAATGGGAACCGGCAGTCAACCCAATTATTGGTCCGCCCTAACTAAGTTAAATCAACCCACTCTTGTGTTAACTGGAAGTAACGATCTTAAATTTCAAGCGATCGCTCACCAAATGACTCTTATTCATCCAAAAATTAAGAGTGAAGTCATTCCTGATGCAGGCCACGCCGTCCATTTAGAGCAAGAAAAACGAATGGCGCAACTCGTACTAAATTGGTTGAAAGGAGCTGATATTATTGAGACTAACCAAAATTGAACGTTATGAAGTCCGTTTGCCACTTGTCAGCCCTTTTACAACAAGTTACGGACAGCTAACCACCAAAGCTTTTGACCTAATCATCGTGACTGATGAAAAAGGCTATCAAGGCTACGGTGAGCTACTTCCTTTTGAGCAACCAGATTATCTAGAAGAAACATTAGCGACGGCACGGATTATATTAACGGAACATATCATGCCATTATTGATCAACAGAGAAATTGAACAGCCACAGGAAGTCAGTCAGCTCTTATCATCTATTCAAGGCAATCATATGGCAAAAGCGAGTATAGAAACAGCTATCTGGGATCTATACGCTAAGCGACAAGGTCACTCTCTCAGCCATTATTTTCAGGAAACCCGATCAGCTATTCCAGTTGGGATTAGCTTAGGGATTGATACTGATTTATCTCGGTTAGCTACGACTGTTGAAACAGCACTTAACCAAGGCTATCAACGAGTTAAACTAAAAATCAAACCTGGCTACGATCTGCAGCCCATTAGTTTTTTACGTCAACGGTTTCCAGACCTAGTTCTCATGGTCGATGCCAATTCTGCTTATAGTTTAGCGGACATCCCTCACTTAAAAAAGCTGGATGATTATCAGCTGGCTATGATTGAACAGCCTTTTGCTAGCAATGATTTTCTTGACCATCAAGCACTTCAAAAAATTTATCAAACAAGGCTTTGCCTTGATGAAAATATTAGAAGCTTAAAAGATTGTCAATTAGCTCATCGCCTAGATAGCTGTCGCAGTATAAACCTCAAAATACCACGAGTCGGTGGGTTAACAGAAGCCTTAAAAATTGTCGACTATTGTCAGCAGCATCAACTGTTGGTTTGGCTTGGCGGTATGTTTGAATCGGGAATCGGACGAGCTTTAAATCTACAATTCGCTTCTCAAGCATATATGAGCTTCCCTGGTGATCTTTCCGCCTCCGAGCGCTATTTTCATCAAGATATTATTACTGAGCCTTTTCATCTGGAACAAGGGCTGATGACAATTCCAGAGGGGACGGGGATTGGGGTTTCGTTGGATTTCCAATATTTACAAAAAGTTGGTCATTATCAGCTAATGTATCAAGAGAAGCAATAGTTTCAAAACTCTACATATCATCTACATAACACTCTGCTAAACTGGGGTTATCAATTAAAATAGAGGTGAAACGTATGAGAAAAGGAATCGTTTTAGGTATTATTGTATTAGCGGCAATGGCACTATTGTTAACGCCACTCAAAGCTTCTGCGAAAAGTCACAGACAACAGGGGAACTGTTTAACAAATCAGGAGGCTCGCCCTCATAGGATGAGAACACAAGTACCTACCACAGCTGACACAGTTGAAAATCATCATCACAATTGGACTGGTCTGAATACCCGAGCTTGTCTAGCTCAATAGAAATTGACGCTCTAAAAGACGAAACGCATCAAGAGGGTGGGACAAAAAACCTCACCCTTCTACTATTTCACGTATATTGTGTAATAAACGCGCTCCAAAAGTCTGCTCACTACGTTTTACTACGCTACGCTTCGTTGTCCTAAACTTCTAAGCAACTAAAGTTGCAAGAGTTAAGGCTCTTCAATCTCAACAACTTCTAAATGCTAAAGCATTAAGAGTTGCCATTATTCTTAGTGCTTTAGCACT